>DATFIL010000308.1:0-9105 GCA_035270145.1 Desulfobacter sp.
TGAAGGCTTTGATCCGGTGCCCCCTGCCGATTACCTGTGGTTCACCCAGCGGGTATCCTATGAAGACCCGTGTGAAAAATTTAAAACTGTATTAGAAAAAATGAAAAAACGCAAAAAAGCGGTAAAGCCTTCAAATTCGCATTTATAACCACGGAAAACGCTGAAAAGCACGGAAACTTGATCATCGAGTGAACATTAGAACGCAAAGCGCTTAATCCGTAATTTTGGGTGACTGTCAACGTTGATCCGTAATCAAATTTATTTCAGTGTCTTTCCGTGCTTTCCGTGGTTAAGAAGGACGCCTAAACGCTCACCTGCAATACGCCTAAGGTTTTGGTCATCTCAAGCGCTTCATAATGCCCGGTTGCCAGGGCCTCTTCATACACCTGGCGCGGGGGCTGCCCCCCGTCTTCGGGATTGAAAAATATATCATGGATAACCAGAAATCCCCCCGGCATAATATGGGGTGCCCAAGTCATAAAATCCGTATGTGCCGCCTCAAAGGAGTGCCCGCCGTCGATGAAGACCATGGAAAGCGGTGTCTTCCACATACGGCCTGCTGTTTTTGAAGTACAGACAATGGGCACCACCGTATCTTTTAAGCCTGCCAGTAAAAGCGTCTGACGAAACAACGGAAAGGTATTAACGCTTAACGTTTTCTGATCGTAGAGGTCCGGGTCAAAATATTGTTCACCCAGTTGTTGCTCTTCGGAGCCTGTATGATGGTCGATGGAAAATAAAATGCCGTTGTTTAGTTTGCAGGCCGATCCGATAATGACGGCAGACCGCCCGCAATAGGAACCGATTTCAAGCACCGGGCCGATCCTGGCGGCAGCCAGGGAAAGATCATATAAACGAAGGGCCTCATCATCATCCATAAATCCCTTAATGGTGTTTAAAAATTCAACGTCAAGCGGTGCTGTCATATGATCTTTTCCTGGTCATAACTTTTCACCAATATGTCCCGGGGTTTGGAACCGACCTGGGGTCCGACAATGCCCTCATGCTCCATCATTTCAATGAGCCGGGCAGCACGGTTGTAACCGACTCGCAAGCGACGCTGGACATAGGAAATGGAGGCCTGGCGATCGTTAGTAACCAGGGCCACAGCCTCATCGTATTTTTCATCATATTCCGAGTCGTCAAACACTTTCTCCTGGCTGTCGTCGTCGCCCTGGATCACCTCTTCGTTGTAATCCGGCTCACGCTGATCTTTAAGAAACGAAGTAATCCGGGCAATCTCTTTTTCGGAAATAAAGGCGCCCTGGATACGCATGAGCTTTCCTGTGCCAGGTGGGCAGAACAGCATGTCTCCGTTGCCAAGCAGGCTTTCTGGTCCCCCCTGGTCAATGATGATCCGGCCGTCAATTTTTGAAGAGGTCTGGAAAGACAACCGGGTAGGAAAATTAGCCTTAATTGTACCGGTGAGTACGTCAGCGGACGGACGCTGGGTGGCGATAATCAGATGAATACCTGCCGCCCGGGCCATCTGGGCCAGGCGTGTCAGGGCATATTCCACGTCCTTGGAGGCCACCATCATCAGATCCCCGAGTTCGTCCACGATCACCACAATAAAGGGTAGACGTTCCAGGGGCAGTCCACCGGGAAGGACAATATCCTCAGGCGAGGTGTCCGGTTCAATATCCCGGAGCCGTTCGTCGAGCATCTCATTAAACTGTTCGATATTTCTTAAGCCTGACAATTCCAGCAACTCGTACCGGCGCTCCATTTCCCGGACAGCCCAGAAAAGTGCATTGGTGGCTTTTTTCATATCCGTGACCACAGGGGTAATCAAATGGGGAATATCATTATACACGGAGAGTTCAATACGTTTGGGGTCTATCATGATCAGTTTGACCTCATCGGGTGTCGCTTTGTACAGCAAACTGATAATCATGGAATTTAAGCCCACACTTTTCCCCGTACCTGTGGCACCGGCAACGAGCAGGTGGGGCATTTTATCCATCTTAGTGGCCACGGGCTGACCAAGAAGATCCTTTCCAAGGCCAAGGGTCAGTAAAGATTTGGACTGGACAAACTCCCTGGATGCAATCATTTCCCGTAAATTTACAAGTTCGCGCTCATCATTGGGAATTTCAATGCCCACCACATCCCGGCCCGGAATAGGCGCCACAATTCGGATGGAGATCGCGGCAAGGGCAAGGGCAAGGTCATCGGAAAGCCCTACGATCTTTGACAATTTGATGCCGGGTGCCGGACGATACTCAAAGGTGGTGATAACAGGCCCGGGAAGAATTTCCACCACCTCACCTTTTACATTGAAATCCGCCAGCTTATTTTTTAAGATGCCTGCCTTGCGCTTGAGTTCATCCGTGTCGATCGGCCTGCGGATTTTTTGTTTCTCATCCAGAAAAGACAATCCGGGCAGAACAAAATCGAGCTTTTCCCGGATATCTTTTGGACAAGAATCTGCCACATATTCTTTATCATCGGTTTCCACCGCCACAATGGTGGGGCCAAGGGATTTTTCGGATTCGGATTTTTTTTCGGGTGAAGAGACATGCCGGGAACGGGGTATGGGGGCATCAACTTTTTTTGGGATGTCATCCCCGTTTGTCTCCGGCACAGGAGAAAAATCGGTCGCGGCCACATCAGGCGCAACATCATCCCCATCATTTTTTTGATTGAATCTTGGCAGGACGATCAAGGATTTTAGTTTTTCAGCCCGGGCAAGCCCGGCTGTTTTTCTCTGCTGCCTTTTATTTTCCTGAATCTGTTTTAAATACCCGACACCCTCGACCATGTCATGTATAATTGTCCGGAAAAACCGGACCAGCCGGCCCCAGACAACGTTCAGCACCGTTTTTAGAGAAATACCGGTAATCAACATAACGCCCAGCAGCACAAAAAAACACAAAAATATAGCACAACCGGTGGTATTGGCATATTTAAGCAAAACCCCTGCAAGCCGGCCCCCCACTTTTCCGCCGGCAGAAATCGTGGTGTCGGAAAACGCATAGGTTTCATTAAACAGAAAAAAAACACTGCCCGTGGTGATCATCAGAATCAGTCCCCCAGCCAGGCTCAGCCAGATGACGCGCCGGGATTTCTTTTTGATAAGCCAAAGACCCAAAAGACAAAGCATCAAAGGTACCCACAGGGCCCCAATACCAAACAAAAAAATAAACAGCCCGGCAACATGTGCACCGATCAGGCCAAACTGATTGTTCACCTGGTCAGGAAAAGTAAAAAAATGATTACCGACACACGGATCGCCGGCATGGTATGAAAAAAGGCTTACCGATGTCAGAATAATCAGAAATATTAAAAAGATGCCGAACAGTTCTTTTTTCATACTTCAATAATAATGGGGACAATTAACGGTTTGCGGTTTATGGCAAAAGCAAAATACTGTTTAAGCGCCCGCTGGAGTTTTTTTCGAATCAGTTCCACCCGGGAATCCATGCCGGCTTCAATCTCTTCAACGATCTCCAGGATCACGCACTGGGCATCGTCCACAAGATAGCCTGTGGCGGAATCAAATACAAACCCTTTGGAAATCAGTTTCGGTCCGTAAAGCACCACCCCGGTCTCTTCATCAATGATCATGGTCACCACCACAAGACCGCCTTCGGACAGTTCCCGGCGCTCTTTAAGCACGGAGCGACCCACATCGCCAATACCTTTTCCGTCCACAAGAATCCGGCCGGTCTGCACCCGGTCCTCAATCCTGCCGCCTTTTTCCCTGTCAAAGGCAATGACCTGTCCGTTTTCAGCCACAATCACATTAGTGCGGGGCATACCCAGTTTTTCGGCGAGCCTTGCATGTACCACAAGATGCCGGTATTCACCATGAATGGGGATAAAATACTTAGGTTTTGTCAGGTTGATCATCATCTTAAGCTCTTCCTGGTGGCCATGGCCCGAAGCATGAATCCCGGCGATTTTGGAATAGACGACTTCGGCGCCTCTTCGGTAAAGCTTGTTAATAATGCCGGCAATGGCTTTTTCATTACCCGGGATATGCTTGCTCGATAAAAGCACGGTATCCCCTTTGCGGACATTGATGTGCTTGTGAACGCCTGAGGCCATGCGGGCCAGAGCAGACATGGGCTCGCCCTGGGATCCTGTGGTGATGATCACCACTTCATGGTGTTCAAGGTTATGAATCTGTTTGATATCCACCACCAGGCCCGGGGGACACTCAAGATAGCCTAGACGCATGGCCACATCCGTAATTTGTTCCATGCTGCGTCCATTGAAAATGACCCGCCGGTTGTTGTGTTTGGCAATGTCAATCACCTGCTGGATACGGAAGACATTGGAGGCAAAAAGTGCAACAATCACCCGTCCGGGAGCGGCTTCGACCAGCTTTCCCAAATTTTTTGCAACCGTCTCTTCAGACATGGCATAGCCTTCTATTTCCACGTTGGTGGAATCGGAAAGCAGGGCCATCACGCCCTTTTCACCAAACCGGGCAAAACTTGAAATATCGGTATTTTTCATGATATCGGCAGAGTGGCTGATGCGAAAATCTCCGGTATGGACCACAACACCTTCGGGGGTTGTAATGGCCATACCCACACCGTCAATGGTGGAGTGGCTGACCCGGATAAACTCTATGTCAAAGGGTTCAATGGTCAACACTTCTCCCGGGTTGACCAGGTTGAGATCCACACGGGTATTGAGATCAAACTCAATGAGCTTGTTGCGCACAATCTCAAGGGTAAAAGCCGTGCCGTATACGGGCAGACGGATTTCGCGCAAAAGGTAGGGTAAGGCACCGATGTGGTCTTCATGGGCATGAGTCAGGATAACACCTTCGATTTTATTCATATTTTCCCGAAGGTAATCCATGGCCGGAATAACAATATCCACGCCCAGCATATGGTCTTCAGGAAACATGATGCCTGCGTCAATGATGAAAATGACATCGTCATACTCCACCACCATCATGTTCAGGCCTATTTCTCCAAGACCCCCAAGAGGTATGAGTTTAAGCATTTATATTATCCCGAGCCGACATCAAATACAAATGGACAGCTTTTCAAGAACGGCGTCTGCCCAGTCAATCAGCCAGTTACGCTGCTCAATCGTGGCATAACCCATACAATCACACCTGATATTTTTTTTAATCCTGACCAACAGCTCACAGGACAAGGCGGTTTCTTCCAGCATCAGGGCAAACACGTGGGGAGCGCAGGCCTTATGGGCGGCCTGGGTTTCTGTCAAAATACCGGAATCCAGCTCAAGCCAGTAGATCCCGCCCACGGTGGCAGCCTCAAGATAGGTGTCAAAATACTGTTTTAAAGCTGTGTAATCCTTAAGCGCAAAGCCGTCTATAACATACTGTTTCATGGTTCAGTTAATTATCACAGAAGTCTTGAACGATGCAACCTGAACTTGCCCCCCCCCGCAGCAATTCTAAATTTGAGTCGGTACGCCATCTTGCTCTTGCCGGAGCTTTTTTTACCTGCCGCCTATCAGACTGTGCTTTCATTTTTTTTAGGCGGTTTTGCCGGCTTCACCCCTTTTTTAGGGCAGTATCTTTCAAGCACACAACGGTAACAATGGGGTCCAACCGGGCGACAGGTGCCCTGGCCAAAGGCTACCAGAATTCGATTCACTGCTTTCCAAAATTTTTTTGGCAGTTTTTTTCTTAATGCTTTTTCCGTATCAAGGGGGGTTTTTGTTTTCACATACCCCCAGATATTCATGATCCGGTGTACATGGGTGTCCACACAGATAGCATCCTTGTCAAAGGCCACCGCCCTGACCAGATTGGCGGTTTTCCGCCCTACCCCCGGAAGCGTGATCAGGGCGTCAATTTCATCAGGTACTTGTCCTTGGAAGGCGTCCAGGGCTTCGGGCAGTTTTGATAAATATTGCGCTTTGGATTTGTAAAATCCCACGGGGAAAATCAGTTTCTGAATCTGGGAAGTGGAAAGCGCCCGCAATGCATCAGGGTCCGGGGCCAGTTCCAGCAGCCGCTGTGCGGCAACCGCCGTAACTTCATCTTTGGTTCTTGCGGACAGGATGGTGGCCACAAGCACTTTAAAGGCAGACCGGCTCTGAACGGCAATCAGATCCACCACCGGCACCTGGTAGGTCTCAACCTCCTGCTTTAACGTTTCAAGAAAAAAGGCTATATCAATGGCCATGACATCACTTGAACAGGGTTGTGGCAAAATAATAGACCAACGGCAAAAATATGGCCGGCAGCATGTTGCCCACGGCGATCTTTTTTTCCCGGATCATATTCAATCCAATGGCTGCGATGAGCAGCCCCCCTGCCCCGGACATCTGGCTGACCACCGAAGGAATCAGATAGGGTTTTATAAATCCCGCGGCAAGGGTTATGGCGCCCTGGTAAACCAGAACAGCCCCAGCGGAAAGCCCTACCCCGATCCCTAAAGATGCGGTCAGGATAATGGACGTGGCACCGTCTAAAAAGGACTTGGCAAACAAGGTAGCATGGTTGCCTGTGAGCCCGCTTTCAAGGGAACCCACAATGGCCATGGAGCCCACACAGAATAAAAGGGACGCCGTAACAAAGGCCGTGGACATGGACGGCGTTGAGGCATTGGGATCCGCGAATTTTTTCTCCAGAAAATCCCCAAGTTTTTTAAGATGCGCTTCGATGGCTAAAAACTCACCGATAATGGCACCAACGGCAAGGCTGATGATGATCACCAGAATATCCGGGCAACCCAAGGCACTTTTCAGACCGATGAGAATGACGGACAGGGCAATGGCCTGGAGCACGGTGATGTTGTACTTTTCAGGAATGCCGTTTCGAAACAGCATTCCAATGGTTGTACCTGCCAGAATGGCAAGGATGTTTACAATGGTTCCCAGCATGATTACGGTGCTTCCGAATTAAAACCATGAAGCGCATGAAGGACATGAAGATTAATTTTCTGGTATATTCTTCATGCGTTTCATCTCCTTCATGGTAAAATAAAAAACTCAATGCTTGAGTTTATGACATTGATTTGAGGGTTTTCGTTCAGCCTTTAAATACAGGACTTTGGATATAGTTCACACCGTTTTCAAACAGCCGTATTCCGGTGATCATGGTCTCTTCCAAAGATTGTCCAAGGCGCTTTGCTGCAGCTTTCTGCCTGGGCCAGTCCGGATGGTTGCAAAAATGATTATAGGCTTCGGGATGGGGCATCAGGCCAAATATTCGGCCGGTGGGATCACAGATCCCCGCGATATCATCCACAGCCCCATTGGGATTGGCCGGAAAAGCGCAGGTTGCAGGCGCACCATTTTCATCTGCATACCGGAATACCACCTGGCGGGCGGCAACAAGGCGTTCAATAATTTCAGGTTCAGCCACAACCTTTCCTTCACCATGGCGTACCGGATAATCAGATACATCCAACCCCTTTGTGAACACACAGGGACTGTCTGCATCGGGCACAAGCCGGACCCACTGGTCCCTGAAATTGCCGCAGTCATTATAGGTAATGGCCACGGACCTGCGAGTATAATCCCGGTCCAGTCCAGGCAAAAGACCTAAATTGACAAGGGCCTGAAAGCCGTTGCAGATACCAATAACCAGCTTGCCGGCATCCACGAAATTCAGTAGGTCTTTGCCGATATTGTTCTTCAATTTCAGGGCCTGGATCACCCCGGCCCCATGGTCGTCCCCCCAGGAAAAGCCGCCGCCGAATGCAAGAATCTGGAAATCCGCCAATCGTACATCGCCGCGGATCAGAGAGTTAATATGTACTCTGTGGGCATCAGCGCCGGCCTTTTCAAAGGCAAAGGCGGTTTCATAATCACAGTTCAGACCAAATCCCGTCAATATCAGCGCGTTTACAGCGCTTGCGCCGCTCATATCTTATCTCCAAAGGTCTTGTTAAATGCTGAATCAAGGGTTGCAATCGTTAAATCTGCCACAGGGTTACCGTCTGATGCAATTTTGAGCCGGTCATGACTGTCGGTTATCATACCCAGACGTGCACAGGGCAGCCCCTTACACAATTTTTCAAAGGTTTGTTTTTTATCCGGGGCCACGGTGACGATAAACCGTCCTGCAGACTCGGAAAATAAGGCTTTTTCACTGGAAAGCGGCAGAGCGTCTATCCGAGGCAACCCGGCCAGGTCAATGTCAAGTCCAAGTCCGCCGGCCATTGCCACAAGACTGAAATGAATGCCTAAACCACCGCGTCCCACAGCATGGCAGGAGGCAACCAATTCGGTGTCAATGGCTTTTTCCAGGGCTTTGTACAAGGTTTTAAATTTTGAAAAGTCAACCAAGGGCACATTGAGACCGGTTTTATCGAACATCTCGTAATACTCCGATGCGCCCAGTTCATCTCCGGTGCTGCCCAGCACATATAAAGAATCGCCCGCTGTTTTGGGTTCCAGGGTCACACATCGGCTGACATCGGAAACCAGGGATACGGCGGAAAACTGAACCGTCTCAAGAGCAGACACTTTGATACGCTCACCAAACGCCCCTTCCAGATGGCCGTCCACATACATGGAGTCCTTGCCGGAGAGCAATGGAATCCCATAGGCCATGCAGGCATCTTTCAAGGCCCGGCAGGCCCGAACAAGCTGAGCTGCCTTAAATTTCCCATCCGGATTGGACCGGGCGTCATATCCGATATCCGGCCAGCAGAAATTGTCTACGCCACCGATGTGGTCCAAAGAACCACCCACGGCAATAATACGACGAACCGCCTCATCAATGGTACAGGCCATCATATGATACGCATCAATTTTTGAATACCAGGGCAAAATACTCTGGGAAAAGGCAAGCCCGCGCTCGCTGGTAAGCACAGGCCGGGTCACCGAAGCATCGGTGGGTATGTTACGGTTGACGCCCACCAGGGGCTTGATCACGGATCCGCCCTGGACCTCGTGGTCGTATTGACGAATGATCCACTCTTTGCCGCAGATATTGGGCCTGGCCAGCATCTGTTCAAGCAAGCCATTAAAATTTGTTGGTGTGGAAATCACTGGTTCTGTCAATCCACGGCC
Organism: Desulfobacter sp.; assembly: GCA_035270145.1. Classification (GTDB taxonomy): domain Bacteria; phylum Desulfobacterota; class Desulfobacteria; order Desulfobacterales; family Desulfobacteraceae; genus Desulfobacter. Next base: position 8,962 of record DATFIL010000308.1, read on the forward strand.
GGCAGGCGGCGTCCAGGTCGCATCAAATTCCCAGGCCGGGAATCCTTTATCAAGAAGATCCATATCTACATAAGCACAAGTTTCATCCTTGTATTTAATATGCAGTTTGCCTGAATCCGTATATTTTCCGATGATCGTGGATTC
>DATFIL010000309.1:0-8222 GCA_035270145.1 Desulfobacter sp.
AACAGTACAGGGCATTAGCTGGAAATACTGCAGGCTGCTTCACGCATCTGACGGCTATTCCTACAATACGACGTGCTAAGGTCCGGTACCTGGGCTACTATCTTAATTATAAGGAGGACGGCAATTCCTCCCCTGAGCTAAAGACTCAGGGGTTTCCTTGCCGCATTTTATGAATGAAGAATTTAGAAAGCGTTCCAGCCGCCGAGCACTTTAAGGAGCTCTATGAAAATGTGACTTTTGATGCGTTCGTCTATGACTCCAGCAAGCTTTCCGACGTAAGAAACTTTGCCACCAGTCCGGACATCCAGATCATGGTGATGCAAGGTCTTTTGAACTTCCTGATCTGATAACCTACCTCCAGAACGAAATCAACCTGACCCGCCGGACAATCGTTAAGATCATCAATGACAGCGGCCGTCTGGAGTCATTCAAAAACAACCCCCAGAAGTTCATCGAGCAGGTATCAAACCATCATCCAGCACCAGATGCGTCTCTTTGTGGTGGACGGGATTAAATACCACAAGATCGGTGAGGACCATTTTTACGCTCAGGAACTGTTCAGCGACAACGAGCTGTTTGGCTACCTGCAGAAAAATATGCTTGAAAGCCGGAAATCGGTCTTTGACCATGTGGTCTATGATTCCGATATCGAACTGGAATTTGCAACCGCCTTTGAACGAAGCGACGACATCAAGCTCTACGCCAAACTCCCGGACTGGTTCCAAAATCGACACCCCGCTGGGCACCTATAACCCGGACTGGGCTGTGCTGATTGAGGTGGATGGCAAAGAGAAGCTTTACTTTGTTGTTGAGACCAAAAGTACCTTATTCACCGATGCGCTACGCCCGACTGAAAAAGCCAAAATCGCATGCGGCAAGGAACATTTCAAGGCTCTGGGTAAAGAGGTTGAGTTCGCCGTCTCCAATGCATTTGAGGATTTTTCAGGGAAGTACGTTTAATTTAAAGGGAGGGGACAGCTGATGATTCAGGCCCCATTCAGTTTCTTTTTCTTATAAGCTTCAAAATCAAGGGGAATGCTGGGCGGCAGTTGTGGTACTCCCAGATCACTTTCGGAATCAGCAGGTGTGACATTGTCATTGTCCTGCCCTGCCAGAGCACGCCGAAATTCTTTAAATTCGGCAGACATATCAGTGACAACCGAGGTCAATTGATTTAAAGACGCCAGTATCTGACCGGAGAGCGCATTGTCCCCTTCAGAACCCGGTGGCTGTGCTGACGGTGGCCGGGTAGTAGCGCTTTGAACTTTTGGCGGCGCTTTGGCCGAGTTTCTTTTTTTTCTTTGAGGGAGTTTAAGAGGGGTTCCTGCAACTTCCATGTACTTTTCCCAGAAAGTCTCAAACGTAGTGACACTTTTACCGGCACCTGGATTGTCGATCAGAAATTCGGCCAGTTGCTCAATACCGGCGGCTGCACGGGTCGAAGGGTACAACAAAGTGAAAGGGCGCTGCCGGATCACTGCTGCGGACACAGCTTCATCATCAGGAAGGCAGCCAGCATAGCAAATTTCAATGGGTAGATATTTTTTCACCGTTTCATTAAATTTGTCGAATACAGCCTTACCAAAACGTTCGTTTTTCGCCTTGTTCATGACCACTTTTACCGGGTCGCGGTACCCGTTCAGGGAAAGCACTTTCAACATCGAGTAACCGTCGGTCAGGGACGTGGGTTCGGATGTCACCACCAGGAGTACCTCCTGGGAGGCCATGCAAAAGGAAAGTACATCCCTGGAAATGCCGGCCGAAGTATCGAAAAACAGGACATCATACCCCTCCAGACAGGAGAAAGACTGGATCAGTTGGGAGACGTCCCGGGGTGTCATGGCTGCCAGCTTTTCCACGCCGGTGCCGCCGGGAATGATGTCCACACCGCAGGTATCATGAATCATGATATCCGAGATGCGTTTTTCCCCATTCAGCACCGCCTCAAGGGTATGTTCCGGGTGGATTCCCATTAGGATATTGATGTTGGCCAACCCGAGATCTGCATCAAAAATGCAGGGCCGTAATCCCTGCCTGGCAAACTGAACGGCCAGGTTCACGCAGATATTGGTCTTGCCAACACCACCTTTTCCGCTGGTAACGGTGATTACCCGTTTCATGCATTTATTCCTTTTTTATAGTACCGGCGACGCAAATAGTTCCGGCTTTCCCTCTTTATCGATGCATCTGAATTGGACGCTGGAGCAACCGTAAGTTTTACAAATTGTATGAAAATTTTCTTCAATAAATTCCATGAACCAGATTTCTTCCTGGGGAATCTCTTTTTCCCCGCCTGCCGGTTGCATCTGCGTCTTGTAGGCCTGATATAACGATTTGATCTTGGTATGCTGATCTTTCAGCTGATCAATGACCACTAAGGCGCCTTCGGAGTTTCTCTGCCCGGACAAAAATCGGTTAACGGGTCTTGGCAGCACCTCCCCGTATAACAGGGCGTAAAGTTGTTCGAATTTTTCATCGGTGATCAGCACGCAGGTCATCTGGATCTTTGGATGGCTGGACCGAAGGTCTTGCATACTCCAGACCTTGGCTGGATTGGACACCCCGAGGGTCAGGTTGTCTCCGTTCCGGAAAAGGGGAAGAATCTGATGTTCGCAGGCATAACGCTGACCGATGATATGACGCAGTTCGCTTTTTTGTTTTTCATAGTAAATATATCCGTCAAGTTTTTGGAAGGGGGTATTGTACTGAATGGAAAGGGCAAAATAAAGCTGGTCCAGTGTCACACTTTTGTTTTCCAGCAGTATTTTACCAAGGGTTTTATGGCCGAGGGACTGAAACCTAAGGGCCTTTTCAAGATCCGCCTCCTGGATCATGCCCTGCTGCAAAAGGATCTGTCCTAATTTGAGATCCGGACTGAACCTTCGGAAAGCGTGATTCAATTCGGACAGGGTAACCCGGTTCTGTTCATACAAGATTTCACATGTTGATTTTTTGTAATGCTTGAGCTTAACCGCAGATTCCAGATCTTCCTCCTGGATCAACCGGTGCTTGACGGCCTGTTTGATAAGAAAAAGGGTATCCAACTGTTCGGAAAGCAGTTTTTTTCGATCTGTATCTGAAAGCAGCCCTTTTGTGAATAAAAATCGGCTCAACGGTTGATTGCGCTGCTCGATCTGCTGTTGACATTCCTCCAGTTGCTCCTGGGAGATCAACCCCCTTTCCATAGCCCTTTTTCCGATTTGCATCAGCATTTCCGGAAGGGACAGAAGCCTCATCAATTGCTCCTGGGTCATTTTATTTTGCTCCAACAGGATAAAGCCCAATTGTTTTTTAGATTGCTCAAGATGGGTCTTCTGGCTGTCCCGGGCTTCGGCTATCTCCTGGGAGGATACGAACCCTTCGTCTATCAAGACTTTTTCGATTTTAAGGCGAGCTGTTTTGTCTTCCATTTTTTATGACCTCTCTACCAAAAAATAAAGAATACCGGACTTGGTCATTCACCCGTCTCCGCTTCATCCTGCCTGCGGGCCGCTTCAACCAGAATATGCATAAGAGAACGATTGATTTCAATGCGTTTTTCGAGGTCTGCGTGAGTGATTTGAATGGCCGAATCTTTCCAGTTCAGGATATCATAGGCCGCATCCTCACCTCTCTTGTCTCCGGTTGCAGCCGCAATCAGACGACCTTTTCGGAAAAACAAAAATCCCACGTCTTCGGCCGATTTTACCTGAATGGTGCAAGTTTTTTCTTCCATTTCGATCATTTGAAGAAATGCTGTTGTGCTGAATCCTTCGATCTTCCCTTTTGGATCGGATCGCAAGCTGGCCCGGATCGTCGCTAAAATAGACGGCATGTCCAATGGTTTTTCAAAAACAGCATCCAGCGTGATATCCGGTATTGAATCCTGGAATTCAAATGCCGGATTCCAGGTCATCAAAAACAGGCTCATATTGGGTTCTCGTCTGTGAATGGCTCTTAGCAGCTGGATGCCGTCCATATCCGGTATGTTCAAGTCTGCTGCGATTGCATGTATTTTTATGAATTTTACAAGTTCCAGCGCAATTTTGCCGTTTTCCGCGGTGAGTACGTCGTAATGTCCCGTGGCATTCACTGTTGTGGCAAACACACTTAATACTTCCGGATCATCATCAACAATGAGTATTTTATGTCTATGGGAAGATGCAGCATCGACTGTTTTGGCCCAATGGCGATTTTTCCGGTATTGTTCGACGCCTTCCTGCAACACGTTTTCAAGTACATGGGGCTTACAGGGTTTTATCAAAAATTTAAAAATTTTTCCCCCGTTCAGTGCCTTGAGTGAAACATCTAATCTGCCATGCCCGGTAAGCATGACAATTGCGCTGTCCGAGTCTATCTTTTTTGCCTCTTCTACAAACTGGAATCCGTTCATGCCACTCATGTGCAGACCGGTGATGATGACGGCGTAGGGTCCTTTACCCGCTACTGCGTTAAGGCCTTCCCGGCCGCCTTGGGCAATATCAATATCAAATACTTTATTCAGGCGTCGTTGTGTGACCTCCATTAAAGCGAGATCTTCGTCGACGAATAAAATTCTATCCATCTTATCGTTAAATTCCGTAAAAATTTGGTGCCGGTACCATAAATTCAATTTGTTGAACCCCAGCGGCGGTGGTCCAAAAATGCATAACCAAATATCGTGTATTCTATATCATTCCGTAAAAAAATAGAAAAATGCTTTTTATTATAAAAATTTTTCTTTATAAATGATCTGAATAAAGTTAATTAAGGAACGCGTCCGAAATAATTTAACCTGGGAGCGCGGACGTCCCCGCCCGCGCTCCCGGATATATCAAAAAGGGCAAGTTATTTAAGACCCGTTCCTAAGTTTATGGATGAACCGAAATCTAATTTTGATAATGCTGAATTTTTAAACCATTTTCGATTAAATACTGATCCGTTCTCGTCCGGCCGGGAGGATCTTAAATTTTTCCATAGCTTTAATCTTAATGCCAATCAGCCATTAACTGCTGAGCAGACCATTGTCTATATCCAATTTGTATTAAATGCTGCCGGCGCAAACCATCACATTATTATCGAAGAAAAAACCCTTCAGGAAGTGTTTCGTTTATCCACGGGTAGGGTTGACCAGATCAGGGCAATTATGGATCGTGCGCTTCATAACGCATTTAAAGATTGCACAAGAATCATCACTAAAAAATATGTTGAAGAGGCATTTATCGTACCAAAAAGGTGGAGAAATGTCTTCAAATCGTTAACTTTCAACTCAGTCATTACCAAAATAATCATCGCTGCCGTATTGTTCGGCTTGATTGGCACAGCTTTAGTCTTTTGGAGCGGCAAAGGAGAAAAGACGCAAATTTTTATTAAGCCGGAACCAATACCACCCGTCACCAAAAAACAAAATATACAGGCCCCGGAGCCTTCTCCTGCAAGTATGCCGGAACCGCTTCCCACCTTGCATGATACAGATGAGAAATCGATTCAATATACAGATGAGAAGCTGATCGAATTTTTAACGGCATATAACCTTGAAAGATATGAACCGCTTTTTTTAACTGCAATCTTCTCAGAAAATTTTGACGACATTACCGATAGAATCTACAACGAAACAGGAATGATGCTGATTCATTTCATTTCATTACCCGCGATTGTCAAAAAGCAATATCACATTTATGAAAAAATTCTATTGAACCCTGTACACATCCGCTTCTTTTTATTCTGGAAGCCCACCCTGATGATATCAAAATATGAAAACGGCATTAAAGGCCCTGAAATCAGACAACTTCAGACTATGTTACAAAAAATTGATTTATACCCTCATGAAATTGACGGCATTGTAGACAACAAGCTGACCCGGTCACTCATCAGATTTCAACGCCGGAACCAGCTTGAACAAACCGGATTTCCAGATATAACCACTCTGTTTTTTCTGACAATCCTGTCAGAATAGTCCCTGATACTCGATCATCGAGTGATATTACCGATTTTTCGGAACCCATGTCCGATAATCAAATTCAGTCCGGACCAGCGACCTCTTTTACCAATTCACGGTAATCAGCAGATCCCGTTGAACCCGGGGCATATTCAAAAATTGTTTTTCCACCGGAAGTTGTCTCTGAAAGGAACTGGCAATACCGGATAGGGGTACAGATATGTTCGGGATATAACTTTTCCAATTGGGAAAGAAAGATTCCCGATCCTTTAGTCCGCTTATCCAAAAAGGTAGGAACAATATATTTGAGAGACACCTCCCGGTGGTATTTTCTGATGCTGTTCAACGTTTTCATGAACTCTGATAACCCTTGAAGGGCCATGAACTCCAATTCCACCGGTATTAAAACCTGTTCGGCATAAAAAAGGACATTAACGATGAGCTGATTCCATCCCGGTGCTGTATCAAAAATGATATAATCATACAAATTTTCTACCGGCACCATTGCTTCGGATAAAACCCACTCCCCGCCAAAGTTTTTCTGACTAATGATTTTGTTAAATCCGGCCAGAGAACGCCCACCGCTCAACAGGAACAAATTAGCCCGCGCTTCCTGAATGCATTCTTCCAGGGGCATTTCTCCTGTCAGGAACTCTTTGAGCCCGGTATCTTTTGTTTTTCCCAGCATATAGGATGACTGACCCTGGGTATCCGTATCCACCAGAAGAACTTTATTGCCGGCCAGCGCCAATCCTGCAGCAAGATTTACGGATGTTGTGGTTTTTCCTACGCCACCTTTGCTCAAGGTAACACAAATTTTTCTGACGGATTTCTTATCCTTTTGCACTGGGTCGACGTGAGGGGATTGTGGAGACGGGGTATATACATTTTTGAGCCGGTCCGCCGGGAATGAAAAGCGATTGCCACAGGCTCGACATTTTGCTTTGACATTTTGTCCTGATAATATCTCCGGTCTCACCGAGTCCAAATTCACTTTATGACGCTTGGAACAATGGGGACAGACTATAATCATCCCTAACCCTTCTTTTGTTATGACAACGGTCAATCATACCGGATACATATTTTATCGTACAACATGATAAGTAGCTTACACGCTTAGCCCAATATAAAATATAACAGAAAGAAAGATGACCAGCAAGCATAATACACGGAAAAATTATTTCAAATTCCGGCATATTATGGCATATTGAAGATGTGCAAACTTGTGTCAATAGAAGAATCCACGGAAACATAAATGCAGTTATTTTTTTAGCAGGTGTAAAGTGAATTTTCAGGGAGACTTTGAAGGCCTGGCGCTGGCAAGTATCTTTCAGTTATTATGCAATGACGAAAAAACCGGGATATTGACAGTTACCGGCAATGACGATACAAGCCGGGTTTTTTTCAATAACGGCACCATCGTTTATGCCACAGCATCTCTTAAAGAGGCGCGCCTGGGTTTTTTGTTGAGAACCAATGGTGTAATTTCCGAACAACAGTTGAAAAAATGCCTCGACCTTGCCAAGGAAAGTAAAACACATCTGGGCAAAATTTTGGTTGATAAGGGATATATATCCCTGGAAACATTGAAAAAATACAACATCCGCCAAGTAGAAACCATCCTTTACAATCTTTTCTTCTGCAAAAAAGGAAAATTTGACTACAAGGATGAAAAATTAAACCTCAAGGGAATGATTGTTACCCAGCTCAATCCCATGAAATTGATACTTGAGGCGTCCAGGCGGATTGATGAGTTATCCGTACTGAAAAAATGTATCCCTTCGGACAAGATGGTTTACAAGATGTCGGGAACTGTCCCGAACAAAAATGAAATAAAACTCAATGCAAATGAATGGTGTGTGCTTTCTCTTGTGGATGGCACGCGGACAGTTCGCCAGATAATTAACCAGAGCGGGTATGATGATTTTGCCGTATACAAAATTTTGTTTTCCGTGATTTCATCCGGAATGATTGTGGAAAAAGAGGAAGTCTCACTGAACGGCGAAGGAGATGAAGACGATTATTCTGCTATTATCACAGTATACGGCGACCTTATTTCAGTTATCCTTAAAACCTTGGCCGACGAAGTGGGAGAAGACCATACCAGTGACATCTTTGAAGATGGTAAAAAAGACCTTCCCGAACAATTCCAGCAGATTCTTAAAACCTATTCCCCTTACAATGACAAAAGACCCAACTTAACGCAGATTTCAAATGCCATGGTTCACGTGTCCCCTGCTGAAGATAGAAGGAAAATTTTAATAACCGGATTCAATGAATACTGCTACCGCATATTAAAAAATATGGGCAATATACTCGGCACAGA
>DATFIL010000310.1:0-3137 GCA_035270145.1 Desulfobacter sp.
ACCTCAATACCGAGTGAGGGCACGTTACTTTCTCGGTCCGGGCCGGAGCGAAAAAATTTGGTATTGATACTGAAAACTTAGAAATCAAAAACATTTACGAATACTATGCAAAATGGATCCGTGAAGGTCGGCTTAAACCTAATTCCGACTGGAACAAAGACCTGAAGATTAAATTCACGGTACAGGATCCCTGCCAGATTGTCAGGAAAAGCTATGGTGACCCCATTGCCGAAGACCTGCGTTTTGTTGTGAAATCCATTGTAGGTGAAGAAAACTTCATTGACATGCAGCCCAACCGTTCCAACAACTACTGCTGCGGCGGCGGTGGCGGATTTCTCCAGTCTGGGTTTAAAGATGAACGTTTGACTTACGGTAAGGTGAAAGACGATCAGATAAAGGCCACTGGTGCGGATTACTGCATTGCCGCCTGCCACAACTGTCATGCGCAGATTCATGAGCTCAGCGAACATTACGAAGGGCATTATGGCGTCGTCCATATATGGACCTTGCTTAGTCTGGCTTTAGGCATTCTCGGACCTAATGAAAGAGAATACCTGGGAGATGACCTTAAAGAGGTAAACGTCTTCCACCCTGAAACCGCTATGTAGTACGAATCTATTTGAGCAGATACAGGGCCGGCAGTTAAATTGAAGACTGCCGGCCCTTTTTTAATTTTTAAAGGAAGCTGATATCGTGGAAAGCCTTTGTCCGGAGCAAACCGCCCCGGAAGATGAACAACAGATACTTACAGACATTGACCGCTGCATCCGGGTGCTGGAAACCCTGGCTGACCAGCCTGCGCTTTTGGCAAAAATTTCCGAAACGGACCGCATTGCCTTGATTAAGTCCGCCGGCAAAATATCCCGGCCGGACAGAGCTGAAATAAAAAAGCGGAACAAGGATAAAAAGCGGCAGATGCGCCTTGCGGCGGTGGCAAAAGAGCGGCAGATGAGAGCGCAGACAGGGATCAGAAAGGCCAGAGAGGCGTCCGTGTTCACGGCCCCGCCCCGGCTTGAAGGTCCGGCAGTTGAAAGCCCTAAAGCCGCAGCACACCTTGATTCCCCCCGCAACTGCTATGTGTGCAAGGCTCAATTTACGTTGCTGCACCATTTTTATGACAGCATGTGTCCTGAATGTGCGCAATTTAACTACCAAAAGCGGTTCCAGACCGCATCCCTTGAAGGACAGATTGCCGTCATCACAGGCTCCAGGCTTAAAATTGGATACCAAGCCACGGTGATGATGCTGAAAGCCGGGGCCCGGGTGATTGCCACCACACGCTTTCCCAAGGATTCCGCGTTAAGATTTTCCAAGGAACCCGATTTTGACCAATGGGGGCACAGGCTCCATATCTACGGGCTGGATCTGCGTCATATTCCCAGTGTGGAGCTGTTCTGTGATCATGTTAAACAAACATACCCGCGCCTTGATATCTTGATCAATAATGCGGCTCAGACCGTTCGACGTCCACCCGGATTCTATGCCCACCTGATGGACACCGAACAAACGAATATTTCATCTTTATCCCCAGAAGCGGCAATGCTTTTAGGCCGTTACCGGGACTGCGTGGCCCAGGTGACAACAGGCAGCCCCCGTGATGCGGTTGGAGAAGACGTGTTGCCGGTTTCCTGGAACGGCACGGCCCCCGGTATCGGGTTGCGGCAGTCGGCCCAGCTCTCCCAGATTCCCTATGCCTATGACCATAGTATTGATGCGCCCCAGGTATTTCCGGAAAAGGCGCTGGATGCCGATCTGCAGCAGGTGGATCTTCGAAAAACCAACTCCTGGCGGCTGAAACTGGGAGAAATTGAAACGGCGGAGATGCTGGAAATTCAGCTGGTCAACAACGTGGCCCCCTTTGTTCTGTGCAACCGCCTGGCCCAGATGATGAAAACAGATTTTACCGGTCAAAAACACATTGTCAATGTCTCGGCCATGGAAGGCAAATTCCTGCGTTTTAAAAAGGGCAGCCGTCATCCCCATACCAATATGGCCAAGGCAGCGTTAAACATGCTTACGCACACGGCGGCCGAGGATCTTGCCAAATACGGCATTTACATGAATGCCGTGGATACCGGCTGGGTCACGGATGAAGATCCGGCGCGCCTTGCCCAATTAAAACAGGAGCGCCACGATTTTCAGCCGCCGTTGGATATTGTGGACGGGGCCGCCCGGATCTGCGACCCTTTTTTCCACGGCATTTTAACTGGAAAACATTGGTGTGGAAAATTCTTAAAGGATTATTTTCCCATAGACTGGTAGCGTTACGGGCGCCTGGGGATGTTTCTGAGTATAAGGCCCTGGGGCAGGCTTTCCCCAAAAATGGACGCTTCATCGGCGGACTCAATGGGAACCACGGTCTGAATCATATCCAATGACTTTTGAGGTGCCTGCATCTGTTCAAACCACGGAACCATGATTTGAATAACATCCTGGGAAACATCACGCGTTCGATCTCCGGTTTTCCTTAGAATCTGTGCCAATGCAGTAACGACCTTGTCCTTGGGCGTCCAATTGATCTGCATCAATCTTTTTGTCCACCGCTCCACCTCTTTTGCCGGAACAACTCTATCCACAGAACCATAAAGAAGCTCTCTGGCGCCGATTCTGGACAACGCCCAAAACATTTGATGCGGCGTTTTGCCCGGTTTCAACTGGGGGATCAGCTTTTTTGACAAAGCGATTTTGTCTTTTATCAACAGGCGCTCCATATTTGCCGCAGCCATCCACACTTCGGTCATCTCTTGTTTAGGCATTTTTTTTCCGGCACCGTTATTCGCCAATAAATAGCTGGAAACATCCTGAAAAAACTGTCGCTGTTGACCGGCAGTCAATCCCCCTGCAATGCGACGGCAAAATATCCACCATTCCACGGCATTTTGTTTGGCTTTAGGGAATACGCTTCTTTGTAAATAAACTTTCCACAATTTTGGCATACGCGCTTCATCAAATGCATCACCAAATCCCGGTCGAACGCAAAATCCGGTCAAGTTTAACCATCTAATTTCATGCTCCGGGCTATTTTTCCGCCATCCGCCATTTTCAATCAAATGATCTGCCACGGCTCTAAGGAAGGATAAAGGCCATTTATTTTTCTTTGTCTCGACCAGTTTTTCTATATTTTTTACAACAGAAGA
>DATFIL010000311.1:0-3593 GCA_035270145.1 Desulfobacter sp.
TCCGCTCCGTTGCGGTACACATCTGCCCGGCGTTTTCAAAGGAACTGCCCACGGCAAACCGGGCCGCTGCCTCAATATCCGCATCTGCCAGGACAATCATGGGATCATTGCCCCCAAGCTCCATAACCAGGCGTTTGATGCCGCCGGCGGCCCGGGCCATGATATCCTTTCCTGCGGCCCGGGAGCCGGTAAAGGCAATGATATTCACCGGGCTTTCCACCAATGCCTGGCCTTGGGTTCCGCTGCCATGGACAATCTGAAGCACGTTTCCGGGAAGCACCCGGTTCAGCAGGCTCACAAAAAGATCCGCCACCAGGGGGGTCTCTTCTGAAGGTTTGAATACCACTGTATTGCCGGCCATCAGTGCCGGGACAATGAGATTATTGGCCATGGCCAAAGGATAGTTCCAGGGAGAGATCACGGCGGCAACCCCCAGGGGCCTGTACTCAATTCGTGTTCCGCTGCCGTTGTCCTTTGGCTGAAGTGCCTCAAACGCGTCTCCGGCGATATAAGGCCCGCCGTAGAGAGTACCATTGACTTCCCCGGTGGCCCGCCGAATATCCTTGCCCATTTCCCGGACGAGCAGATCAACAAGCTCACCTGCCCGGGTTCCGGCCTCAGTCCAGGCTTTTTCCACCAGGGCACGGCGCCCGTCAAGACCCAGTTTCTGCCATGCCGGGGCGGCGTCACGGGCCCTTGCAACGCATTGGTTGATGTCGCCGGGTGACGCAACGGTTACCTCACCCAGCTTTTCCCCTGTGGCCGGATTATGGGATTCCAGTATATCTGTCATTTTTAATTTCTCCCTCCAAACACGCGTTTCCATTCAGGCACTAAATAAACTGTTTTATGATGTTGCTCGTGAATTCATCCACATTATCCAACCTTATCCGGTACTGGTCTGTTATATCTTTTACCCGGCCCATTAAATGGGGGTTTTGCATATCATCCAGAGATGACAAGACCCCTGCCCGCCGGCCGACCCTGTACATCATCTGATCTTCAGGGGACATATCCAGAAATGTCCTGATGGGCCGGGTGATCTTTTCTTTGTCCGCCGGCAACACCCCGTCAACCTCCTGAAAAAGGTTCAGGATATGGTCGCTTTTCACAGTGGCGGAGATCCCGTCCAGGTGGTCCAGCATCAGCAGCAGTTCCTTTGCGGTATCCACATCGTTGAGGGGGGTGAACAGCCCATCCCTGACATCCTTGGCCAGGTCCGAGAAATCCGTTATAGCCAGGGTCCTGATGCGGATGAAATCGGGATTGATTTGGTTCAGGGCATCGGCGGTTTCCAGGGCGTTGGCCCTGGAATGCGCTGCCCCGCCCAGGCCCGGCATGAAGTATTCGGACAGCTCAATGCCTGCCCGCTTCACCCGCTGACCGGCCTTGATATGGGTGGCCTTGTCCACGCCTTTTTTAACAAATGAAAGCACCTCATCCGCTGCTGATTCCATGCCGATGTGTATCCGGTTGAGTCCGGCCCGGGTGATCCGTTCCATATCCGCATCGCTGATGCGGGCAATTGTGTGGGAGCGTGCATAGGAAGTAATCCGCTGAATCTCCGGAAAGGTCTGCCTCAAAAAGGTCAGGATCTCGACCAAGTCATCGGGTTTGATGATCATGGAATTGGCATCCTGAAGAAATACGGATTCCATCCCGTCCCGATACCAGTTGAGGGCGGCGTGAAAGGCCATCTGTGCCTGCCGGTCCAGACTGAGGTTTTTGTGCATTCCCATCCGAATATCATCAATATGTTGTTTTAAAGTAATGATATCCTGCTTGATATGTTCTACCGGGCGTATGCTGAATTTTTCCCCCTTGTAAAGCCCGCAGAACTTGCACCGATTCCAGGGACAATTCCGGGTGATCCGGAGCAGCAGGCTGCCGGCTTCGCTGGGGGGCCGGATGGGGCCCATTTCAAATCCAGTATATGGTTTTTCTTTATTTTTCATTGTACTGCTCCAGCAGATAGGCAGAAAGCGTAACGCAAGCACTGCAAGACAGTGATCTCATTCCCCGTATTTCCCTGCATTGCTTTGATCCGGCCTTAGCCGAAAAATCATTTTCAATCGCCTCCAGAGCCGGATCGTTTCCAAGAATCACCCGCGCTGCATGCAATGCGCCGCAGACCTCTTCCGGTGCTCTGCCCCCGCCCTGCAGGGCTGCTGTCTGTATCGTCTCTTCTGAAATTCCGGATTCCAACTGGAATGCCTTCAAAACCGCCTGGGTACAGTTAAATTTTCCCCTGACGCGAAACTTGAATATTCCCCTGCCGCGGAACAGGTCCAGTGCCGCTTCAGCTTTCATATATGATCTCCTCAACGGGTCAGTTCTGATAATTGCGTTGATAATATTGATTCTTCAAATTTATGAAATATAAGCTGTTTTGAATCAGAAGCAAGTAGCGACTTTTTTCACCCCTTATGATTCAATCCGGGAAACCATGGCTTTCAACTGTAATGCCAATTTCATGAATTCGCGACGGTTCTGAATACGGGGACGGTCCAGGGGAATGGGAACCAGGTGGGTGGGATTTATAATTGTTTCTGCTGTTATCCTGCCCATTACCATGATTCGGTCCGAAAGAGTCACCGCTTCCCGTACATCATGGGTGACAAATACAATGGTCTGTTTCAATTGTTCCCACAGGGATAAAAGCAGGTTCTGCATTTGCTCCCGGGCCTGGGCGTCCAGGGCGGCAAAGGGTTCATCCATGAGCAGGACCTCGGGGCTGAGCACCAGGACCCGGGCCAGGGCCACCCGCTGCTTCATCCCCCCTGAAATCTCCCGTGGCAGGTAATCTTTAAATTCGGTCAGGCCCACAAGGTCCAGAAAGCGGTTTACCCGGGCCTGTTTTTCAGTGGCAGACAAGGCCCTTCCTTTCAGGCCGAACCCGATATTTTCCGCCACGGTGAGCCAGGGAAAAAGAGCGTCCTCCTGGAATACCACACAACGCTCCGGCCCAGGGCCTGTTATGTCGTTTCCCTTAAACAGAATCCGGCCGGCGGTCGGCGGAATAAATCCGGCCAGCAACTTGAGCAGGGTGGATTTACCGCAACCGCTCTGTCCTATAATACAGATAAACTCCCCGGGCCAAGCCTGAAAATTTAAGCCCGACAGCACCGGGGTCGGTTCACTGTTGCCCGTGAATACTTTTGACAGGCCCTGTACTTCCAGGACGGGGCCCGAAGCCGACTCATTTGACATGACATTCATAGTTGACGCGCTGCACTGTTAAAACAGAATTTTAATGCGTTTTTCAGCAGCCAGTCACTGGACTGCCCCATGATGGCGATGAGGATGATCCCCACCACGATCATATCAATGCGCCCCAGCATCCGGGCATCCATGATCACGGCTCCCAGCCCGTCAGGCACACCGGACAGCTCTCCCAGTACCAGGTATGCCCAGGAAATCCCCAGGCCCAGCCGAAGGCCCGTAAAAATAGCCGGCATGGCCGCCGGCAGAAGAATGGCAAATATGCCCCGGATGCGGTCCACCCCCATCATGGCCCCGGCCTGGAGAAGCAACGGGTTGACCTGGGCGGCCCCGGAGGCGGCATTCAGATAAATGGGAAAAAACGCGGCCAA
>DATFIL010000312.1:0-2992 GCA_035270145.1 Desulfobacter sp.
CAAGATGAAGGCCTACATCCTGAACCGGGAAATCGACAATATCCGGGGCACATTTTTTCGCCAGACCATGTTTGCCGAATTTGAACATATCATCCATGGTCTGGCTGGTGAAAACCAAGCCCTGACCATTGAAACCTTCACATCCGTGTATAAAGACCTTTTATCCGTATATTTCGGCGATAAAATGGTCATTGACGAGGCCCTTACCCTGGAATGCCTGCGCATCCCCCATTTTTATTCTTCCTTTTACGTTTATAAATATGCCACGGGTCTTGCGGCAGCCTTAGGGATTGCCCAGCGTATAACAGACAAAGGCAAGCCTGCCGTGGATGATTATCTTGGCTTTCTCAAACTCGGGGGATCCATGTTTCCCATTGACGAACTCAGGGTAGCGGGTGTGGACATGGCATCCATTACCCCTGTGCAGGCGGCAGCATCCCATTTTGAATCACGGATCAACGAACTGAAAACCCTGTGGCAGTCCATTTAGACCCCATCGGGGTGATCCATACCTGTTTCAAGGAAAAATTCGGCATCCCCCGGCAACCCAACCTTGCGGCCGGCGCACCGGGGACGCTGGAATTTTTTCCTGAATTTGCAAGGCCCGAGGCCGTAAGAGGACTTGAACAATTTTCCCATATCTGGCTGGTTTTTGTTTTTCACAGGGCTGTGAAAAAGGGTGGAAAATGGTCTGCCATGGTACGCCCTCCCCGCCTTGGGGGGAATAAAAAAGTGGGCGTATTTGCCTCGCGCTCCCCTTTCCGGCCCAACCCCATCGGTATGTCCTGTGTCCGGCTTGAAGACATTGAATCTACGGCCAAAGGGCCGGTACTTCATCTGACCGGCGTGGATATCCTGGATCAGACCCCTGTCCTGGACATCAAACCCTATCTGCCCTATTCAGACCGGCTGGACACTGCCCGGGACGGTTTTGCACCGGCACCGGATAACAAGACTTGCCAGGTCAGTTTTTCTAACACCGCAGCGACCCAGATCCGAGAAAGGGAAAAGGCTATCCCCCATCTGCTTTCCATCATAACCCAGGTACTGAAAAATGATCCCCGACCCGCTTACAGCAATGCCCATTTTTCGAGCATAAAAGGGGAGACCCGGACCAATGGGTTGAATAAAGATCGTGTATACGGCATTCGACTATTTGACTTTGATCTCAAATGGCAGGCAGCAGGGAATAAGATCCGGGTGCTTTGCCTGGATCCGGTTTAATGATGAATCAGGTTTTAGGACTGTAATGACGTTTCAGCCAGGACCCCAGCCCGTCCAGGCCGGGAAACAGCACACGCTCCGTAATATTGCACAGATCCAGTTTATCCCGGCATTCCCATTTAAGATCTGCCGGAATAATAATGCGTTGGAAAAGATCGGCATGCAGGTTCAGCCAGTCATCAATGACACGGCGGGGATTGGGCATGACTGAAAAAAGCGCATATTGGTTCACGATGCGCTCGTCAATGGATGGCGGTTCAAAAAAAAGCAGGAACTCCTCGAACCGGCCTAAAGCATCAAACTGGGTTAACGTTTCAACATATTGATGAAAAGTGGTTTCACCGGTGTGACCGTCCGACCTTTCCTGGCCGATACTGGTGAGCAGCTCCACGGTAAACGCCTGGGCGCCTTCTGCGGCCAGTTGTCCTTTAAGCTCTGACGGCAGCAGGTCATGGACCTCTTTATAATTTATCCGCCAGATCACCCCGTCCAGGTCAAACCGCTCAAGGTTAGCCAGGGCAAAATGAAGGGCAATATAGGGTGAATAGGTCCAGTCCATGAGGCGGGTGGGCAGTCCGTGGTGCTGAGCTACCGCCAGAAGATGCCAGAAGGAATCAGAGTCTTCCCGTCCCTGGGCCCTGGAATATTTACGAAAATTACGCAGCAGATGCTTTTCAAGGGTCCAGAACGGTCCGCCCAGGCGCATCAAAGAGGTTTCAAGCCGGTAGGAGGCATCAGACAGACCCCGGTAAACAAAAGGTGGCCGATACCTTTGGATGGCATCATTCCAGGCCCCTTTAAACAATTCCTCCTGAAGCATGCCCCAGGAATCGACTATGATGTCCGGCATAATTTATTCTCCACCGGGCTGCCCCGGTTTCTTTATTTTTTGTGGGCCTTGGCCCAACGTATTAATATCATATTTGCTTGAACGGCAATTGGTCTATCTGGTCCTCACCAAACACCAGAATACCGTTCTGGCTTAAAAGCGCAGTTGTCACACCCATGCCGTCCACAAGAGAGCCGCTGAAACTGCCGTCATAGATCCGGCAACTGCCGCAGGACGGACTTTTCTGTTTCAAAAGGGCTGTTTTAATACCACAGGCAACTGCCTTTTCCAACGCGGCCTGCGCGCCTTTGATAAAAAACTGCGTAACATCAGCCTGCCGAGTCATCACCCGGGCCGTTCCCGCCCACACCCCCGGGCCGCCGCCGGGGGAGATCTCTGCCGGGGGCCTGGGCACAGGGAGGCCACCGTCCATTTCCGGACAAACCGGAACCAGCAGCCCTTTAGCCCGCCACAGATTCAGGCGTGAACATTCAACGGGACAGGACATGCCGTCATAGCGCACCGGCTGTCCCAGAAGACAGGCTGAAATCAGTATCTGTTCCATGGTGAAGCGTTATATCAGCATTGCCGTAGTTTGTAAAAATATCTTGACGAAGAGATAGAATTAATGCAATGAATGATAATTCATTTTGGAGCATCAGAGTCCCCCCAGAATAAAACAAAACACTTCATTTGTTCATTCATTTGTTTATTAAAAATTTCCATAGTGAGGAGGACACATGGCACAGGTAATTTCCGACCAGCGGGACATTGAATTTGTCGTTCATGAAATCCTTCAGGCGCAGACCCTGGCAAAACTGAACGACAATTATGCCGACTTTAACAAAAAAACCATTGATATGGTCATTAAAGAGGCAAAAAATATAGCCATCAAAGCGCTTCTGCCCATAAGCAAAGAAGGCGACGAAATCGGCTGCA
>DATFIL010000313.1:0-12974 GCA_035270145.1 Desulfobacter sp.
TTCTTTTTTATTTAGACTGATGCGTGTGGTTGTGGTTCTGCTGTTTGCCGCAGGTGTTGCTTTGTGGTTGTTTGTTTCCAGGGAAAAACCTCAAAAGAAGGAAATGGCGGACACGCCGCTAAAAGTGTTATGTGTTCCGGCAGTATCGGGTACTTATGATATGACCGTTGAAGCCTTTGGGACGGTTACACCCCGAAACAATGTAAAGCTATCCATGGAGGTTGCCGGCCGCATTGATTATATCCATCCTGATTTCCGGGAAGGTGCACGCATTAGTAAAGGTGAAATTCTTTTGCGTATTGACCGGCGCACCCTTGTCCTTAATGAGAAAAATGCCCGGGTCCAGGTGGCCCAGGCCCGGGCTGATATTCGTATGCTTGAACAGGAAGCCTTGAATTTAAAGGCAGATGCCGGGCTTGCCCGCTCTAATCTGCAACTAACGTCCAAGGAACTGGAACGGGTCAGGGCATTGGCTAAAAATCAGTTTGCGTCTAAAACCAGTTTAGATCAGGCGGAACAACAGTATCTGTCCGCAAAAAATCAGTTGCAGCAAATCACCAATGCCCAGGCGCTTATCCCTTCACACATGGCCTTGAAAAAATCGGTCCAGGCTTCGGCCCGGGCTGCACTTGCCACGGCTTCTTTGATGCTTGAAAAATCTGAAATTAAAGCAGACTTTTACGGCGTTGTGATGACGAAACAGGTCCAGGTGGGGGAGTATGTTAATCCGGGCCAGGTGCTTGGGGTTATATATGAAAAAGATGCCTTGGATGTTGATATCCGCATTCCCCTTGAAGAACTTCAATGGCTGGGTTCTGTTTTTAAAGACGGTGGACGGCCCCAAGTCAGTTTAACCATAGCCAATCTGGAAGGCGGACGCTCTCCGGTGTGGCCGGGCCATGTGGATAGAATTAAAGCCGCTGTTGACGAAAAAACCCGGACCATGCCCATGACCGTTGAAATCGGCACTATTGATGTTAAAGATCCTTTGCTTCTGCTCAGACCCGGTGTCTTTGTTAAATGCCGTGTCAAAGGGGAACAAAAGCAAAACGTGTTTAAAATCCCGCGAACGCTCATGCGTTCCCCGGATACCCTGTATCTGGCCCGGGAAAATCAGCTTGTGATTAAAAAGGTCAAAGTCATTCGTCGGTTTGAAGAAGATGTTTATATCACCGGAGGCCTGGCCCCCGGTGATCTGATCATTGAATCTCCCTTGCCCGGGGCTTTGAATGGTATGGCCATCACCGTTAAAAAGGCCGGGGACAAGGAATGAAAGCCCTGGGCAAATGGTCAGTGGAACACCGGGTTACGGTGAACCTGGTCATGGTGTTTCTGATCGTGGCCGGGATGTTCACGGCCATCAACATGAAACGGGAGATGTTCCCACAGTTCTCTTTGGATATGATCAGTATCTCTGTGGATTATCCGGGGGCTTCCCCAGAGGATGTGGAAGAGGGTATCTGCATCAAAATTGAAGAGCAGCTCAAAAGTCTTGAAGATATCAAAACCATGTATTCCACTGCACTTGAAGGCCATGCCGTGGTGACGCTGGAGCTTGATGCCGGCACGGGCATCACCGACAAGCTCAACGAGGTTCGAACCGAGATTGACCTGATCGACTCTTTCCCCACCCAGGCCGAAGATCCTGTGGTGGTTGAGATCAAAAACAATGAGCCGGCGATTTATGTGGCTGTTTACGGTGATGTAGCGGAACGTATCCTTAGGCAGACAGCCGACAAAATCAGGGATGACCTGGTCGGTTTTGACGAGATCTCCCTGGCAGAACTCATGGGTGTCCGGGAGTATGAGATTTCAGTGGAAATTTCCGAAGAAAATCTGCGCAAATTCTCTCTTTCTTTTGATGATGTGGTGCGCGCCGTGGGTACGGGAAGCCTTGAGCTGCCCGGCGGACTGATTAAAACCAGCGGCGGCGAGTTTCTAGTCCGGGCCAAGGGCAAACGGTATACCGGTGCTGAATATGAACAGATTCCTCTGGTGACAAGGGCTGACGGCACTGTGGTCCGGCTTGGGGATGTGGCCCGGGTCGTTGACGGGTTTGAGGACCAAGACTTGCAATCCCGCTTCAACGGGCAGCCGGCTGCCATGGTGGTGGTGAAGCGCACCAGTTCCCAGGACACCATTGCCATTTCCAACCGGGTGCTCGACTATATTGACAATGTCCGGGATGATCTGCCCAAAGAAATCCGTCTTGGACACTGGTACAATATAGCGGATATGGTCCAGGACCGCATTGATCTTTTGCTGAAAAACGGAATCCAGGGCATTGTTCTGGTGTTTGTGGTACTGGCCCTGTTTTTGGATTTAGGCCTTGCCTTCTGGGTGGCTTCGGGTATTCCCATTACCTTTATGGGGGCGTTTCTTTTTCTGGAGTACATTGGTGCGTCAGTGAATATGCTCTCTTTGTTCGGGTTTATCATGACCCTGGGCATCCTTGTGGATGACGCCATTATTGTGGGGGAGAATGTCTATACCCACTATGCTGCCGGCAAAAGCCCCAAGCAGGCTGTCATGGCGGCCATGGAACAGGTGGGTGGGCCTGTGGTTATGGCCGTGACCACGACCATCGTGGCGTTTTCGCCTTTAATGTATATCACCGGCATCATGGGAAAGTTTATTGCTGTCATGCCCCAGACCGTGATCTGTATTCTTTTCATATCCCTTATTGAAGCCTTTTTTATTCTTCCGGCGCACCTGGAAGGCACCCTGTCCCACTCATCTGCAAGCGGCCGCAGGCCAAAGATCTACAAGGTGTTGTTTTTCTGGATACACTGGATCAAATCAGATATCGTATATATTCAGGGGATTGTTAGACATCGGATGGAAAAAGGGTTGAACCGCGTCATCTATGCCTATTATCTTCCAATACTGCGCTATTGTATTAAAAACAAATATTTTACCCTGGTCCTGGGTGTGGGATGCCTGATCATAAGTTTAGGGCTGATTGCCGGTGGGCATGTACCGTATACCTTTTTCCCGAAAACGGATTCTGACTGGATGCTTTCAGAAATTGTATACCCCTTGGGCACCCCTTTTGAGACCACCCAGGATACCATTAAGCAGATTGAGACCGGTGCCTTTAAACTCAACGATTATTTCAGGGACCGGGTTGAGGATAAAAAAGATCTGATTGTAAATACGTTTTCCCTGGTGGGGGTTATACCACGACGGGATTGGAAAGAGGGCGTGTCGGGCGGACATTGCGGTCAAGCCTGGATCGAGATCTTACCGGCTGCAAAGCGTCCGGATATCCTGGCTTCGGAGGTAACGGCCAAATGGCGGGAATTCACCGGTGATATTCTCGGGGCGGAACAGTCCTCATTTACGATTATTGGTGGCGGTCCCGGGGGCAGCCCCATTGAGATCCGTCTGCACGGCAGTGAGCTTTCTCAAATGAAAGCGGCAGCCCAGGTCCTTAAGCAGGAGATTGCATCCTATCCAGGCACCTTTGATATTACCGATGATTTCAGATCCGGAAAGATGGAAAAACAGATCTATATCCGGCCGGGTGCTGAATCTTTAGGTGTGACCATGGCCGACATCGCCACCCAGCTTCGCCAAGGCTATTATGGTGATGAGGTCCTTAAAATTCAGCGGGGCAAAGATGATATCAAGGTCATGGTCCGGTATGCCAAGCAGGAACGGGAGACCGAATCCAGCATAGACCGGTTTCGCATCCGGACAAAGGATAATCGGGAAATACCCTTGAACCAGGTGGCCCGCATTGAAACCCAAAGGGGATACGCCACAATTAAGCGTGTGGACAGGCACAGGGTGATTACAGTGACTTCCAATCTTGATGAGGACATTGCCAATGCCCGGAATATTGTAAATGACTTAAGTAATAATTTTCTGCCCGACATGATCAAGCGCTTTCCCGGGGTTGACTATGACCTTGAAGGCCAGGCCAAGCGCAGCAAGGAGTCCATGGACAGCCTGATGAAAGGATTTATTGTGGCAGCAATGATTATCTTTTTGCTTTTAGCAAGTCAGTTTCGTTCCTACAGCCAGCCATTTATTATTATGACCGCGATCCCCTTTGGTCTGATCGGGGCCATTGTAGGCCATTTTATAATGGGTTTGGATATTACCATGATTTCAATTTTCGGCATTGTGGCGCTGTCCGGTGTTGTGGTCAACGACTCCCTGATTCTCATTGATTTTATCAATGTTGAAGTCGCTAAGGGAACAAAGGTGATTGAGGCTGTGCTCAAGTCCGGTGAAACCCGGTTCCGCCCTGTGATTTTGACCTCTTTTACGACTGTGGCCGGCCTTGCCCCGCTTTTAACGGAAACAAGTTTCCAGGCCAAATTTCTTATTCCCATGGCCGTCAGTATCAGTTTTGGTCTGGTTGCCGCTACGCTGCTGACCCTGATTTTTGTACCGGCCCTGTATGTGGTGATTCATGAATGGACCCTGCTTTTAACAGGCGGACAGGATGTACCCTAAGATTAATTATCTTCCCGGTGGGGGCAGTCATCCATGCTTTTAATAAAGGCCTGAAATTTTTTAAAGGTGGAGGTGTCCATGGCATGCTCCATGCGGCACGCGGTTTCGTCAGCCTTTTGTTCATCCACGTCAATATAGCGGATCAGAAAATCCTTTAACATAATGTGGCGCTTTTCAATTTCTTTTGCTATTTTTTCACCTTTGGGTGTCAGGGTTACATAGCCGTAGGGTTCATAGTTGATCAATTCCTGGGCCGCCAGTTTTTTGAGCATCCCGGTGACGGATCCACGTTTGATGTCAAGCCGTTCGGCAATATCTTTTGACCGGGCCACTGTATTGGTTGTCTGAAGTTGAAGTATGGTTTCAAGGTAATCTTCCAGGCTTTCGGATAGGTCAAGTGATTTTGTCATAAAAAACCTCTTTAGGTATGGAAACCCAAGCTTTAAGGCTTGGGAGAAAAAAGTGCATTCGCACGTTGTGTTTGTAAAAAGGCATATGATATTTAAGCGTTAGCCATATGCCGGAGTTGAGTAATGTTTGCCTCGTTAAAGTTGAGATCGGGTTTAACGCAAGCAGCCCAGGCACCTGTTTTCCGATCTAATCTAGTGCTCGAAGCACTTAGACTGACCGGCAGAGAGCTTGCCGGAACAAGCCCACGCCCGTTAGGCTTTGGTGGCTGACCTTTCTCCAGTTGAACTTTAGCATTTATTATAATGAAGTGTCTTGATAAGTTTATCAATATTTTTTTTAAAAGATTCAAAAAAAATTAGGCAATGTCTTCCATTTTACAAGCCAAATCCAAGAGCCTGGTTAAAGTGTTGTCAGACCGTAAAATTTGATTATAGTATTAGAACATGTTGTTGCAGACTTTACCAGAAAACAATAACTTTTCATGATAGAGGTAAACCCATGAGCGATGATTCCAGACCCATTACGCCCGAGATTGTAACAGAAGAGGAAGAGGCAAAGGAAAACGACGGCAAGTTGATTACCCAGAGTACAAAACCTAAATTTTTGTATCTTGTTCCTATAACCGGACGTCCCCACCTGCCGGCACAGGTCCAGCCTTTAGTTGTCAGCAAGAAGCGCTGGGAAGAAACCTTGGCCAAGTCAACCAAAGAGAACCAGGGGCTTTTAGGGCTGGTCTATTTCAGTGAAGTCAAGGGAAAGTATGTATATAAAGAAGATTTTCCCGAGATTGGATGTGTTGTACGCATGCTTAACCCCCAGGAGGTGGATGGCAATCTGCAGTTCATTGCTCAGGGCCTGGAACGGTTTAAAATTAAAAAATTTCTGTCTGACAAGCCGCCCTTTGTGGCGGAAGTGGCGTATTTTCCTGAATCCAATGAAGATGAGGATAAAGTCAAGGCCTATGCCATTTCGATTATTTCAAATATCAGGCAGCTTTTATCCTTGAATCCGTTGTATTCGGAAGAACTTAAGCAGTACCTGAATCGTTTTTCACCGGACCAGCCCTCGCCCCTGACCGATTTTGCGGCAGGCATTACCACCGCTTCCGGGGATGATCTGCAGGATATTCTTGAAACCGAATCCATTCTGGACCGGATGAAAAAGGTGATGTTGCTTCTGAAAAAGGAAATTGAGATCGCCAAGCTGCAGACAAAAATCCAGAAGGACATCAACAGCAAGGTGGATGACAATAAACGCAAATTTTTTCTCAAAGAGCAGCTTAAGGCCATCCAGAAAGAGCTTGGTATTCAAAAGGACGACAAAACGTCTGATGTGGATAAGTTCAAGGCGCGGTTTGAGGAACTTGACCCGCCGGAACATGTGATCAAACGCTTTGCCGAGGAAATTGAAAAGCTCTCTGTGCTGGAAACCGGGTCTTCGGAATACGGGGTGACCCGTAACTATCTGGACTGGGTCACCTCTTTTCCCTGGGGGGTCTATTCCGAAGACAATATTGACATAAAGCGGGCCGAAAAAGTACTTGACCGGGATCATGCCGGGCTCTCCGATGTCAAGGATCGGATCATCGAATTCTTTGCCGCAGGCGTGTACAAAAAGGATATTTCAGGGTCTATCATTTTGTTTGTGGGACCGCCCGGCGTGGGAAAGACTTCCATTGGCAAGTCCATTGCCGAAGCCCTGGGCCGAAAGTTTTATCGGTTTTCCCTGGGGGGAATGCGCGACGAAGCCGAGATCAAGGGGCATCGACGTACCTATGTGGGGGCTTTGCCCGGTAAATTGGTCCAGGCCCTGAAAGATACGGCCGTGGCCAACCCTGTGATCATGCTTGATGAGGTTGATAAGATCGGTATCTCTTACCAGGGAGATCCTGCGTCGGCATTGCTGGAAGTGCTGGATCCCGAACAGAATTCAGCATTTTTGGATCATTATCTGGATCTTCGGATTGATCTGTCCAAGGTGTTGTTCATCTGTACGGCCAACACCTTGGACACGATCCCACCCCCCTTGCTGGACCGTATGGACCGTATTAATTTAAGCGGGTATATCACCTCCGAAAAGCTGGAGATCGCAAGAAAACATCTGTGGCCCAAGCTTTTGAAGCGAAATAAGCTCAATGCTTCCACCATCACCATCACCGATCCCACCATCCGGCATCTCATTGAGGGCTATGCCCGGGAAGCCGGGGTTCGTAACCTTGAAAAGTCTTTGAACAAGATCATCCGCAAAAGTATTGTCAAGATTTTAAAGGAGGATAAAGAGAAGATCCAGATCAACATCAAGTCCCTGGAAGATCTGCTGGGGCCGCCTATATTCACCCAGGAAAAGCAGATGACCGGGGTCGGCATTGCGACAGGTCTTGCCTGGACCGCCATGGGCGGTGCTACGTTGTCCATTGAGGCGGTGAAGGTGCATGGAAAAAGTGCCGGATTCAAGTTGACCGGAAAGCTTGGGGACGTGATGCAGGAGTCCGCCTCCATTGCGCTTTCCCATGTGCGCTCGTCATCAAAACGTTACGGTATCAGTGATGACTTTTTTGATGAGGCCTTTATCCATATTCATGTGCCCGAAGGGGCTACGCCCAAGGACGGTCCCAGTGCCGGCATCACCATTGCCACAGCCATTGTGTCCCTGGCGTCGGGTCGGCAGATTAAAAGACCTTTGGCCATGACCGGCGAGCTTACACTTACAGGCGATGTCCTGCCCGTAGGCGGAATCAAGGAAAAAATCATTGCCGCCCGGCGGGTGGGTATCAAAGAGATCATCCTGCCCCATGGGGGTATCAGTGATTTTAAGAAATTGCCCGAACATATTAAAGAGGGCATTGAGTTTCATTTTGTTAAAAAATACAAAGAGATCTATAAGATCGTTTTTGGGTAGATAATATTATAAAACTATCAAGAAAGCCGTCCCGAATTTTTTGACAGATTCGGGACGGCACTATTTATAGAGCCCCTTACATTATACCGTTGCTTTGATTTTTTTCCACACCGGACCCGGGATCTGGGCACCCATGACCTGGCATACCTCATATCCGCATATTGATCCTAACCGACCGCTTTTTTCAATGGGAAGGTTGTTGGCAATGCCGTATAAAAAGCCGGCTGCCCACAAATCACCGGCACCTGTGGTGTCAACCGGGGCATTGCCTCTTACCGGCTCAATGCGGGTGACTGAATTGTTATGGTGAACATAGCTGCCCCGGCTGCCCACTTTTAAAACTGCATATGTAACGTTGTCAGACAATTTTTCAAGGGCGGTATTTTCATCTGATTCCCCGGTATAGGCGCTTGCCTCGTCCTCGTTGGCAATGAGGATATCTACATATTCCTTGATCAAATCCTGCAGAATATCTTTGGATGCATTGACCACCTCAAAGCTTGCCAGATCCAGGGCCACCAAGGCACCGGCGGATTTGGCCGCTTTGACTGCGGCCATCATCAGCTCACGGTTAAACAGCAGATAGCCTTCCACAAGGGCAATGGCCGTGTCTGAAAACATTTGACTGGTAACGGCGGCAGGATCCAGGAGGCTTGACGCACCAAGATCCGTGAACATGGAACGTTGGGCATCCGGTGTTACAATGGATAACACTTTGCCTGTGGGGGTGTCAAAGTAACTGAGCACGGGTTCAACCCGGCACTCCCGGACCTCGTTTTCAAAAATATCCCCGTAATCATCTTTGCCCCGGGCTCCGATGAACCTGGCTGTGCCGCCAAGTTTGCCCACACCTAAGATGGTGTTGCAGGCAGCCCCGCCGGGTACAATTACCGGTACCTGGGATGAGGCTGATATGATGGCCTGTTGTTCATCTGCTGTGGCATAGGTCATTCCGCCTTTTTTTTTGTTAAATTTTTGCAAGAAGTCATCGGTATCGTTGATAAGAACATCCACTAAAGCGGAGCCGATTCCTGTGATGGTATTAGAAGGCATAATATATCTCCAGTAATATTTTAAATATGATGGCTATCATTTAAAAGTCCGGCTCGCTTGTCAAGGTATTTTACAAACTTTAGGCAAATATACATATATCTTGATATATTTTTATGAACCATTGACAAAGATGATGATAACTGTCATTAATGTAACGTTTTTTGATTTTCCCGCATTGGATTTGATCGATTTAAAATTTCAATATTGCAGTGCCGAAGCCGGAAAATTTTATATACTAAAACGCATGAATAAATAAATTACCCATATCAAGCCGTAAGGAGATATCATGTCAGAAAACAAATCTTTTCTGTTTACATCCGAATCTGTGACCGAAGGCCATCCTGACAAGGTGGCGGATGCTATTTCAGACAGCATTCTCGATGCCATCATGGCCGAAGACAAAAAATGCCGCGTTGCCTGTGAGACACTTGTTACCACTGGTCTCGCAATGGTGGCCGGTGAAATTACAACCGACTGCTATGTGGATATTCCCGAAGTGGTCAGGGCCACTATTAAGGATATTGGCTACAATTCCTCTAACATGGGGTTTGACTGGAAGACCTGTTCTGTGATCACCAGTATTGATCAGCAAAGCAGCGACATTGCCCAGGGGGTAAATGAAGGTGACGGACTTTACAAGGAACAGGGTGCCGGTGACCAGGGTTTGATGTTCGGTTATGCCAGCAATGAGACTGAAGAGCTGATGCCCATGCCTATCGTTTATGCCCATAAGCTGACCAAACGCTTGGCCCAGGTCCGGAAGAACGGGGCCCTTGACTTTCTGCGTCCTGACGGAAAATCACAGGTCAGTATCGAATATGTGGACGGCGTGCCTAAACGGGTTGACACCGTAGTTGTCTCCACCCAGCACTCACCGGATGTTTCCTATGAGGAGCTTACGTCGGCTATCGTCAAGGACGTGATAAAAAAGGTGATCCCCCGGGAGATGATGGACGGTGATACCCGGTTTTTCATCAACCCCACCGGCCGTTTTGTTGTGGGCGGACCCATGGGTGACTGTGGTATGACAGGACGTAAGATCATCGTGGATACTTACGGTGGCCAGGGTAGCCACGGCGGCGGCTGTTTTTCCGGAAAAGATCCTTCCAAGGTTGACCGTTCCGCCTCTTATATGGGCCGGTATGTGGCCAAAAACCTGGTGGCAGCAGGGGTTGCCGATAAATGCGAAGTGCAGATCGCCTATGCCATCGGCGTGGCCGAACCTGTATCCATGATGGTGAATTTCATGGGAACCGGAAAGATTTCAGAATCAAAAGCGGCTGATATTGTCAAAGAGGTGTTTGACCTGCGCCCGGCAGGGATTATCACCGAACTGGACCTGTTGCGTCCCATCTATAGAAAAACATCTGCCTATGGGCACTTTGGACGCAAAGACCCTGATTTTTATTGGGAAAGAACCACTAAGGCCGACCAGATCAGATCACTTGCAGGGTTATAATATAAAGTAAAAGGAGTTTTTATGAGTCAGAAGGAAGATAACGAATTTATAAAATTGGACTTGTCTTTGCCCTATAAGGTCAAGGATATTGGTCTGGCCGAAGCCGGGCACAAAGACATGCAGCTGTCTGAAAAGGAGATGCCCGGGCTGATGGCAATCCGGGAAAAATACGGTCCTGAGAAACCCCTCAAGGGCTTGAAAGTTACCGGCAGTCTGCATATGACCATTCAAACGGCCATGCTTATTGATACGTTGTATGAACTAGGCGCTGATGTGCGCTGGGCGTCATGCAACATTTTTTCCACCCAGGACCATGCCGCTGCTGCTATTGCCGACAAGGGCACCGCTGCTGTATTCGCATGGAAGGGCGAAACCCTTGAAGAGTTCTGGTGGTGTACGGAACAGGCGCTTATCTGGCCGGACGGATCCGGTCCGGATCTGATCGTGGACGACGGGGGGGACGCCACCCTGTTTGTTCATCAGGGGGCCAAGGTTGAAGCTGATCCGTCTCTCTTTGATAATGAAGCCGGCAGCCTGGACGAGCGTTACCTCATGGACCGTCTGCAGGTAAGCTATAATCAGGATAAACAGCGCTGGACAAATATTGGCAAAAAGATCCGCGGCGTCTCCGAGGAGACGACCACCGGCGTTCACCGGTTATACCACCTTGCCTCTGCCGGGGAATTGCTGTTTCCGGCCATCAATGTCAATGATTCAGTGACCAAGTCCAAATTTGATAACCTTTATGGTTGCCGGGAATCATTGGCCGACGGTATCAAACGGGCCACAGACGTGATGCTCGCAGGCAAAACAGTGGTCGTGGCCGGATACGGTGATGTGGGCAAAGGGTGTGCCGATTCCATGAAAGGCTATGGTGCCATCGTACTGATCACCGAGATTGATCCCATCTGCGCACTTCAAGCTGCCATGGAGGGTTTCGAGGTGGTCACCATGGACGAGGCGGTAAAACGGGGCGATATTTTTGTTACAGCCACAGGCAATTACCATGTCATCACCGGTGAGCATATAGCACAAATGAAAGATGAGTCCATAATCTGCAACATCGGGCATTTTGACAACGAGATCGAAATGAGTTTTCTGGATAACCATCCCAATGCTGAAAAGATTACGATCAAGCCCCAGGTGGACAAGTGGATGCTGCCCTCGGGCCGTGCGGTCATTGTTCTGGCCGAAGGGCGTCTGGTCAATCTTGGTTGTGCCACGGGGCATCCCAGTTTTGTCATGAGTAATAGTTTTTCCAACCAGACCATGGCCCAGATCAAACTGGCCCAGGAAGATCTGGAGAACCAAGTATATACCCTGCCCAAGGAATTGGACGAGGAGGTGGCAAGACTGCATCTGAAAAATCTGTCTGTTAACCTGACAGAGTTAACCCAGGAACAGGCCGATTATCTTGGTGTGTCTGTTAAGGGGCCGTTCAAACCGGATCATTACCGGTACTAGCAGATATCGGTTCAAAATACTGATTTGAAAATCCGCGATCATTAAGAAATAATGAAAAAAGGCGGTCCTTGCAAAAGGACCGCCTTTTTGTTTGCTGAAACGAGCTGATTGGTCCGGGCGTTCAGAAAAATAAACCCGGTCTAAAAATATGATTCAAGAAAATGAATTGATGTTTTTATCTATATTGTAAGTGTGTTATAGTTCTTGAACTAACGATATGGAATGTGAAAGTTCAAAAATATGAACCTTTTTGCTGGTGGAAAGCGGTAAAAAGGCGTGCATCTGCCGTGCAAAAAATATTTAAACCGATTTTTTTATTAAAAAAATCAATAAAAACAATATATTGGTATTTTTTGAAAAGATATTTGGGGTAGTTGGCACATCGCTTGCTATATAGTATTTGTAATTAAGATAAAAAAACAAATTCATCTTTTTTCCTTTTCCGAAGAAGGCTGCCGATACCCGGCAGCCTTTTTTGGTTTTGCTCGATCATCAAGTTTTAGATCGGTGAGGAGTCTAATTACAATTACATATAAAAAATGGGTTTGCTATTTTTTTCCCAAATTCGATTACTTCGAATGAGCATTCCGACAAATTATACTCCTCGCAAGCATTATGATTAAAACGGACCGCTTTATCTGTGAATTCAATTTGAAGCGGGATGGTTACCGCTACGTTCTCGGAACAAAGACTCTCTTTTTTAGAAGGGGAATATCTTATTTCTCCACCTGCTTCGTTTCTTAATATTATGGCATTTTTGGTAGTGCTTAACGCCGTTACTTCTCCTTGGTTGTTAAACTGCAAAGAGTTGATATCCCCCATAATGCCTTCGGGATCATTATCATAGGCCGATATTGGCCCGATTTTTGTTTCAACAGTATACGGCTCAGCCGGTTCAGTCGATTTAATAGAGCCGTCTTCATAAAAGGAAATGCCAACTTTAATAGGCATTGTGCCCAAGGGTGTTTTTGCCTCAACCGTCTCCTGGGGCCAAAGGGTGATACTTTTAATATTACCATTTTTATAAAAGGCTATATTAATTATTTTGGCCCTGATTGTCCCGCAGGGCAGCTGCAATTCAAGATCCTCGGCCAGGGCGTACTCGTCTTTTTCGCCCCAGTAACCGCTTAACTTGCCATTCAGAGGAAAAATTTTTTTCAATAATCCATCATCATAAAACATGACGAATTCTGCGGATATTTTCCCGTATTTTGTTTCGATG
>DATFIL010000314.1:0-2322 GCA_035270145.1 Desulfobacter sp.
ATGTTTTTGCTATTCGCGACGCTTCGGCCACATTTCCGGCTGTCATGTAAACAATTCTGATCGTCATTCGTTCCTCCTTGTATTAATTGGTGATTACTTTATAATACCCATATTTATTTCAAGCGTTTTCCATCTTTGAACAGAAGGAAACGTCCCTTATGATTGCGATCGGCTTTTCATCTACCCTTTAAAAAGGCCAGGGCATCCAGGACATCCGAATCACATTTGTCGGTTTGTGCGATTTGTTCCAAGCGCTGCACAGCCTTGTTCGTGCCGATACGCTCCATGGCTGTGATCGCTTCCTTACGCAGTTCAGGATCATCGTAAAAAACAAATTCCGCCAGATCATCAACGAGAAACGCCATGCCAAGTCGGCCGGCGGCCCGGAAAATGTCCTTGAGCAGGTCCTTGTCGGTCTCCTTGCTCAGAATATATTTGATTAAATGGGTGATGGGCCCGGAACGCTCCGGATTGGTGTGGTTGATCAGGATCATGGAAAATTTAAAATTAATATGTGCCCGGTCCATGGTGAGTTGATACAGGCGTGGGCGAAGGGGATGGGTGGGCCCCATGGTATTCATAAGAAAAAATAAAATATCGTAGGCAACATTATCCGGCGCCAGGGCAAGCTGTTCAATCATAGCCTGCTGCTGGTCTTCATCGAGGTTTAAAATCGGTGACAGGGTATCTGAATTTATCTCCCTTGTTTTAATTATCCTTTTAAATTCCGAAATAAATGACGCCATATGTTTTTTTATGAATCATATCCTTTGGGGTTTTTCTGCTGCCAGCGCCATGCATCTTTGCACATATCTTCAATGTCCAGGGCGGCTTTCCAGCCAAGTTCGCGTTCGGCTTTGGACGGGTCTGCCCAGCATGCGGCGATGTCGCCCGGTCTGCGGGGGGCAATTTCATAGGGGATACTGTGTCCGCAGGCTTTTTCAAATCCTTTGATCATCTCAATTACCGAATACCCCCGGCCGGTGCCAAGGTTGTAAATCCCCACACCTGGGTTTGCCATCAGCCGTTCAAGACAGCAGATATGTCCTTTGGCAAGGTCGGTGACATGGATGAAATCCCGGACCCCGGTGCCGTCCGGGGTATCGTAATCATTGCCGAAAACATTGACCCGGGGAAGCTGGCCTATGGCCACCCGGGCCACATAAGGCATCAGGTTATTGGGAATATCCCTGGGATCTTCGCCAATGTCTCCGGAGGGATGTGCCCCCACCGGGTTGAAATATCGCAAAAGGGTGATGTGCCATTTGGGGTCGGCGGTGTAAAGATCGGAAAGAATTTCTTCAATCATCAGTTTGGTTCTGCCGTAGGGGTTGGTTACGGACAACGGAAAGTCTTCGGTGATGGGCAGGCTGGCGGGGTTGCCGTAAACCGTGGCAGATGATGAAAATACAATGGCGGTAACACCTGATTTTTCCATGGCTGCAATCAGATTCAGGGTGCCGGTGATATTGTTGTGGTAATAGCGCAGGGGCTGTGAAACCGATTCGCCCACAGCTTTAAGCCCTGCAAAGTGGATCACGGCCTCAATATCTTTATGGGCTTTGAATACCGCATGGGTGCCGGCTTCATCCAGTAAATCCGTTTGGAAAAACGCAAGGTCTTTTCCCGTAATGTTTCTAACCCGGTCAAGGGCCCTGGCCGACGAGTTGACAAGATTATCCAATACGACCACGTCGTGACCCTGGTTCAGCAGTTCGACGCAGGTATGGCTGCCGATATATCCGGCACCGCCGGTGACAAGAATTTTCATGTGAATTCCTTGTAAGGTTTGAGAGTTATCTCTTTTTTCCAGCATGCCTTATTGAACATTTCAGAACATATTTTACATGTTTTGCACATTTTTGTACAGGAAGTAAGGGTGGTAAAAAACCGGCTCCCGAGACGAGAATTGTCTATGTGCCATTGCCGGGCAAGTGTTTCCGGTGTATCCATTAAATCAAGAAGATTGCCGTTAAAATTTCGCTGGATATAGGCAGCGATGCACCTTTCTAAAAACCGTACGCCCCGGGTACGGCCGCAAAGCTTTATCCCGTCGGCAACGCCCTGATAATGGTGAATGTCTTCGGGCCGGATAAAAGGGGATTTAAGAAACGTGTGGGGTTGAACGTCAAAATAGGCCTGGCACCCTATATTTTGATTCATTTGAAATGTGCCTTCCCGGACAAGTCCGGTATTGGAAAGGGCAATATGGGCATCATGGCTGAGCTTGAACGGGCATTGGTAAATGCAGCCCTCATTGGCCAGAAGTTCAATGCGTATGTCCGGGTCGTACCCTTTGACTGCCTTTGACAGGGCAGCCAG
>DATFIL010000315.1:0-3469 GCA_035270145.1 Desulfobacter sp.
GCCCAGTCCCTGGCGCTTGCCTGAACAAGCAATGCCGTCTTTTGCTGCAGAATCAGAATAATAGCCAGAACAATGACCGAAAAGATGGATGAAAAAAAGAGGAGTTCAACCGCAGAAACATACCTGAGACTTACTTTAAAAGCACTGGCGACGGTCGACCAGAGCAGCACTGTGGCCAGGGCAAAAAAATATGCTTTTCTTTGATTTTTCACAAGAATTTCTAACGTGAAGCCCAACGTCTTTTCGTGGGCTTGATAAGCACAAGAATGGCCAGGCCCAAAAGGATACAAAATACACCACACCAGGCAATGAAGGAGAGCCGTTCCCCAAGAACAAACACGCCAAGCAGACCTGCGGTTACCGGTTCAGCCAGTGACAGGGTTACGGCTGTTGATGCCTGGGTCATTGCAAGGCCCCTGCTGAATAGAATATAGGAAATCGCCGTAGTAATAATACCCAGATGCAGAACCACTAAAAAACCTGCCGGCTGCAACACCCATCCCAGGTCTGCACCACTTAAAAGGGGAAGAAGAAGAACAGCGCCGGTACAAAACACCATGGCGCTAACAGCCCCTGCGCTTCTGCCCGGCAGCAGAATTTTAATAAATACTGTATAAGTTGCATACGACAGGCCTGCCCCGGCAGACAAAAAGATCCCTGGAATGCTTATGGTAAGGGTTGATGAACTGCCGGCCAGAAGCGCACAGCCCATTATTGCACACAGGGTTGCGGCAAACCATTTTGGCTGCAGTTTTTCGTTCAGAAACAGCCTGCCGAAAATACCTGCAAAAACAGGCGAGGAACCAATGCCCACGATGGTACCGACGGCAACGCCGGTTAGAGAAACGCCCCAAAAGAAAAAAATCTGGTACGCCGCTACAAATACGCCTGCTGCAAGCACTGGTTTCATCGGTAAATTCCGATAAAAGTTTCTATCACAAGCAATTGCGATAATGAACAGAAAGATCCCACCAACGACTAACCTGAGAGCGCCAATGGTCATAGGGGTGCTCCCCATGGGGGCAAACGCCTGGGATGTTCCTGTGGTTCCCCAGAGCACCGCGGCACTAAGAATAAGTATAATCCCCTTAAATTCAGCAGGAATCAGTTTTTTTTGTCGTTTCATTTTCAGGATCCGGAACTTTCAGCGGATGGCTTTTTTTTTCCCAAGGTACGCTTCCTGGATTTTGGCAGAGCCGAGCAGTTCACCGGATGTTCCGGAAAAAACGATTTTACCTACTTCAAGTACATAACCCCGGTCGGCAAGTTTGAGTGCTGCCCGGGCATTCTGCTCAACAATGAGGACGGTGACACCACTGTCTGCTATTTGCCTGATCTGACGAAAGATCTCCTTGACCAGAATGGGTGCAATGCCCAGACTTGGTTCGTCCAGAAGCAGCAATTCCGGTTTACTCATCAGTGCTCTGCCGATGGCAAGCATCTGCTGTTCACCGCCGGACATTGTTCCGGCAAGCTGGCGACTTCGTTCCTGGAGGCGGGGGAATAGTTCATACACCCAGGCAAGCCTTTGGGGGTCAATCTGTTTTCTGGTATAGCTGCCAAGCGCTAAGTTCTCTTCAACCGTCAGGGTGCCAAAGACCCGCCGTCCTTCAGGAGAATGGCTGATGCCCATGGCAACAATTTTGTGGGCAGGAACATTGATGATATCATTTCCCTTAAAAAGGATAGAACCGCTCTTTGCCTTTAACAGGCGGCTGATGGTGCGCATAGTTGTGGTTTTACCGGCACCGTTAGCGCCTAAAAGCGTCACCACTTCGCCTCTGTACACCTCAAGGGAGATTCCTTTGATGGCGGCAATACTGCCGTAGGAGACATGAATATCTTTGAGTTCAAGCAGGCGTTCATCAGTCATCATCGTCACTTCCCAGATATGCTTCAATAACATCCTTGTTCTGCTGAATCTGCGCCGGGGTTCCCTCGGCTATTTTTTTGCCGAAGTTGATCACGGTAAGTTTTTCCGTCAGTTGCATCACAAGATCCATATCGTGTTCAATAAGAAGAATGGTAACGCCCATTTCCCTGATGCGAAACACCAGTTCCAAAAGCGCCATGGTTTCTTTATCATTCAGACCGGCAGCAGGTTCATCCAGAATAAGAAGCGACGGCTCAGCAGCCATGGCGCGGGCAATCTCAACCCTGCGCTGCAGCCCGTACGGAAGGGACTGTACCGGTTGGACCGTAAACTCGTGTAACTGAAAAAACTCAAGTTGTTCTTCAACTTTGAGCCAATTTTTCCGTTCGTCTCTCCGGGATTTCGGTGTATGCATAATACCGTGCCACCACCCTTGGGAACTTTTCACATGGCGTCCGCTCATGATGTTTTCGGCAACGCTCATCTGGGGAAAAAGCCGGATGGTCTGAAAGGTACGTACGATGCCTTTTGCTGCAATCCGGTAAGGAGGAAGTTCTGTGATGTCTTCACCTTTCCACAGGATCCGGCCTTCTTCACAGGGATGAATACCGGTGATGCAGTTGAATACAGTGGTTTTACCTGCCCCGTTTGGTCCGATCAGTCCGTAGATCTGCCCTTGGCAAACTTCCATGTCAAGCCGGTCAACCGCAGTCAAACCGCCGAATCTTTTGGTTACGTTTTCAAGTACAAGATCATTTGTTGCCATGTTGTTTCCCTTTAAGGATATAGGCGGGCACTTTACCGTAGGTTGCGGGCCAGATACCACAAGGCCTTAAAATCATGGTGAAAATCATGGCAAAACCGAAAATAAAATAACGCCATGTGGCAAAATCACGAAAAATTTCAGGCAGTACAAACATGACAAAGACACCTAGAACAATACCCGGCACCGAAGAGCCGCCAACGATCACAATACTGAAAAAAAGCACAGACTGGACAAAGTCAAAGGCCTCGGGGCTCACCGCAGAATACTGATTAGCATATAACGTGCCTGCAAGGCCGGCGATCCCGGCGCCAAAGGCAAAGGCAAAAATTTTATAGACCCGGGTATTGATACCAATGCTCTCGGCTGCAAGCGGATCTTCCCTGAAATAGGTCAGCGCCCGGCCGGCCTTGCTTTTCTCCAGATTTTTCAGCACGATAAGCACCATGACCAGTGCCGCAAGACAAATATAATAAACAGCCGACTGGCTTGCGGAATCAACGCCTGGAATCTGTAACACATCAATGCCGAAAATTCCGTTGGGTCCACCGGTCAGCCCGAGCAGATTATTCTGCAACGCCTGGACAAAAACGATATTAAAACCAATGGTGACCACCAGAAGATAATCGCCCCGCAGATGGATAATCGGACCGGCAAGAATAATGCCGAAAAGCGCAGGTATAATGATTGCTAAGGGCACGGTTGCCAGAAGGGGCATACCGAATTTTGTGTTACAGATGGCCGACGTATAGGCACCCAGCCCGAAAAAAAGCGCCTGTCCCATATTGAACATGCCGCTTTTTCCCAGAACCACATCCTGGCTGAGCGCAACG
>DATFIL010000316.1:0-2047 GCA_035270145.1 Desulfobacter sp.
ATGGACAAGCCTTCGGGATTTTTTCATTTGCTGCATGATACAGGTCTTCTGGCCCGAATTCTGCCAAGCCTTGACCGGTGCTACGATCTGGATGGCGGTCCCCATCACGGTGAAACCGTATTTGAGCATAATCTTCTGGTGGGTGATGCCCTGCCGGCATCCATGCCCATACTTCGGCTGGCAGGGTTTCTCCATGACACAGGAAAAGCGGATGCACTGGAAATAAAAGACGGCCGGAACACTTTTCCGGGACACCAGAAATTCACCCGGGCCATGATGGCCGACCTTGAGCGTCTCCGGTTTTCCAGAAAGGATATGGACTATATCTACGCCCTGGTCCGGGGGCACATGCGTCCTTTAAAAGCAGATACCTCCCCGAAAGCGGTACGCAGGCTTCTGGCCATGCTGGATGATCTAAACCTGTCCTACCACGATTTTTTACGCATGCGCATTGCTGACAAAAAAAGCAATCTCAATCCGGTCAAAAAGCCATATTGCCTTGGGGACATCCGACTGCGTTTGGGCAAAATCCTGGATGCCCTTAATGAGCAGACGCCGTTTAATATTAATGATCTTGACATTTCAGGCCGGGATATCCAGCAGATCCTGGACCTGCCCCAGGGGCCGGCTATTGGGAAGATTAAAGCGTTTTTATTTGAGCAGGTGCTGGAGGATCCGTCCCTTAATCAGAAAAAAATCCTGGAAGATCTGGTCCGGCAGATGAGCCAAAAGCACTTTACAGATTCGGATGGCAAGGCTATAAAATAGACCCGGCAGCGTATGATACAGTACTGAATGCGGGATAGCGTTTAAAGATCAATTACCAAATTCATAGGGGAAATATTATGGGAGAGATTGTTCTCATCAGCATTACGGGCAAGGACCAAAAAGGTCTTACCGCCCGGATTTCAACCATCCTTGCTCAGTATCGGGTGAGCATTCTGGATATTGGCCAGGCTGTAATTCATGAACATATCTCCCTTGGCATGCTGGTGGATATTCCATGTTCCCAGGATTTTTCCCTGATGTTCAAGGATTTGATTTTTGAAGGACATAAGATGGGCCTGGCCGTGGATGTGGTGCCTGTGGATAGCAATGAATACGAAACCTGGGTCCAGACCCAGGACAAGGAGCGCAGGATTATTACGGTCATGGGACGGGCCATTACCACAGCCCAGATTTCGGCTGTCTCCTCCGTGATTACCGATCATGATCTTAACATTGATTCCATTACCCGTATGTCCGGCCGCAGATCCCTGAAAAGACCGTTGGAACCACCTATGGCCTGTATCCAGTTCGCCGTATCCGGCACACCCGGAAGCATTCCCGATATGAAGGGCCGGTTCATTCACATCTCCCAGGATCTGGGCATTGATATATCCTTTCATGAGGACAATATCTACCGTAAAAACCGTAAGCTTGTTGTGTTTGATATGGATTCCACATTGATCCAGGCTGAGGTGATTGATGAACTGGCAAAACTGGCCGGGGTCGGCGATCAGGTGGCCCGAATAACCGAATCTGCCATGCGTGGAGAAATTGATTTCAAGGAGAGTTTCAGACGGCGTGTGGCCCTGCTCAAAGGATTAAAGGAAAAGGATATCAAGGGCCTTGCCCAGAGCCTGCCTTTGACCGACGGGGCCGATCTTGTTACCCGGACCCTGAAGGGGCTGGGCTACAAGCTTGCCATCCTTTCCGGCGGTTTTACCTTTGTGGGCAATTATCTTAAAGAGGTTCTGGGGTTTGATTATGTATTTGCCAATACCCTTGAAATAGAGAACGGCGAAGTCACAGGCCAGGTTTCCGGTGAAATTGTGGATGGCCAGAAAAAGGCGGCGCTTTTACGTGAGCTTGCAAAAAAAGAAAATCTGTCCATCCAGCAGACTATTGCCGTGGGTGACGGGGCCAATGACCTGCCCATGATTTCCATTGCCGGACTCGGTGTGGCCTTTAACGCCAAGCCCGTTGTCCGGGAAAAAGCGGCCAATGCCATTTCCACCATGGGCCTGGATGGTCTTTTGTTCCTGCTGGGAATCCATGAACGCGA
>DATFIL010000317.1:0-4123 GCA_035270145.1 Desulfobacter sp.
CAGGCGACCTGCCGGCCGGCCGGCAGAAAACCGCACAGATCGCCCGGGCACTGGCTTCGGAACCCCTTCTTCTACTGCTTGACGAACCGGCGGCCGGGTTGAACCCGGTTGAAACCCACGCCCTTGGCAAGCTGATTCAAAAAATCAAACAATCCGGAATCACCATGATGCTGGTGGAACATGACATGAGCCTGGTTATGAAAATGTCTGACAAGGTGGTTGTTCTGGACCAGGGAAAAAAACTGGCCGAAGGCACGCCTCGACAG
Source organism: Desulfobacter sp. (assembly GCA_035270145.1). GTDB lineage: Bacteria > Desulfobacterota > Desulfobacteria > Desulfobacterales > Desulfobacteraceae > Desulfobacter. The sequence continues at coordinate 267 of DATFIL010000317.1, forward strand.
ATCCAGAGCAATGAGGCGGTGATGTCAGCCTACCTAGGCAACGGATAAAACACGTTATTATGCTGAAAATTAAAAACTTAAGATGCTGTTACGGAAATATTGCCGTGGTTCACACCGTGAGTCTTTCGGTGAGGCAGGGGGAGCTGATCTCCATCATCGGTGCCAACGGGGCAGGCAAAAGCACACTTTTAGGCGCAGTGTGCGGCCTGTTAAAAAACTGGTCCGGGGAGATTGAGTTCAAAGGTCGTGCCCTTAAAGGCATGTCCGCCCCGGCCATTGTCAGGCAGGGTATCAGCATGGTCCCTGAAGGCCGGCAGATATTTTCACCCCTAAGCGTTATGGACAACCTGAAAATGGGGGCATATACCCGGTTCAAAAAAGATGGGAAAAGCCGCGTGGCCGAAGATCTTGATATGGTGGTTCAGATGTTTCCCATTTTAAAAGAACGCTCGGCGCAACTGGCCGGCACCCTGTCAGGCGGCGAGCAGCAGATGCTTGCCATCGGCAGGGCTTTGATGGCCCGCCCTGCCCTGCTGGTGCTGGACGAGCCCTCCATGGGCCTTGCCCCTAAAATTGTGGAGATGATCTTTTCCACGATCCAGGATCTGTCACACAGCGGCGTGACCATTCTCCTGGTGGAGCAAAATGCCAGGGCCGCTTTGAAAATTTCGGACCGGGGCTATGTGCTTGAAACAGGTAAAATGGTACTCCAGGGCAGTGCAGACGAACTTTTAGTGGATGATGATGTGAAGCGCGCCTACCTTGGCAAGGATTATGGCGACTTTTTGGACGAAAGGAATCAATAATGTCCGAACAGATAAATATGACCGCAGATATGAATGGCAACGACAAGGCCCAGCGACAGCTTGAACGGCTGCAGGCCACATTAAACCGGGCATGCAAAAACGTACCCTTCCACCGCAACCGCATCCAGGAAGCAGGCCTTTCAGACATTACCGAACTTAAAGACATTGAAAAACTGCCCTTCATGGACAGAACCCACCTGGCCACCCACTATCCCTACGGACTTTTTGCCGTTCCCCTGCGGGATATTGTGCGCATCCACACTGCGCCGGGATCTGGTGCCAGCCCCTCCATCAGCGGGTATACAAAAACGGATCTGATGATCTGGAAAAAAATGATTGCCGGGGCCTATGCCGCGGCCAATGTGACGGACAGGGATATTATCCTGGTCCACTTGCCACCGGGCCTTGCCAACTGGGCCAGGGATTACAAAGACGGGGGCGAGGCCTTAGGTGCCGGTGTGATTCCCAATTCCCCCTTGTCCGTGGCCAAAACCCTGATGGTGCTCAGAGACTACAAAGTAACCACCCTTGTAACCACCCCGGCCTTTGCCCGGCATCTGACAGCCCACATGTTTGACCGGGAGTACCATCCCAACGAATTGAATCTGAAACAGATCATCCTTGTGGGAGAACCGGATGACGGGCGTACAATTTCCGAACTTAGGGACAGCCTCCATGTGGATGTCCGGCTCAATTACGGCTTAAGCGAGATCCCGGGCCCTGCCGTTGCCCATGAATGCCGGTATCATGACGGGCTGCATATGAATGATGACCATATCCTGTCCGAAATCATTGACCCGGCCACCGGCCGGCCTGTTCCGGCAGGGGAAAAAGGGGAACTGGTCCTGACCACCCTTTCAGCACGGGCGTTCCCGCTGATCCGCTTCCGTACCGGTGACATGGCAAAATTCCTGCCCCAGGCGTGCCCCTGCGGTGCAGCCTCGACCCGGATACGGTGGCTGGCTGAACAGGCTGACAATTACATGCTCATCTCAGGCATCCGGGTGTCCCAGGCCCAGGTCAGGGAAAACCTTAAAAGTGCATTACAACTGCCGTCCATCAGCTGTACCATAAAAAAATCCTGCCGGTCCGGTACAGATATTCTATCGATATCACTGACCATGGACAACGACTTATTTTCCGATGAAATCAAAAATCTGCAGCAGCTAATCGCATACGCCGAGGAGACCCTGACCGAACAAAACGGCATCAAAGTGAAAATCCGCCTGACGCAGCAACGGATTTAGGGCCTGTTTACTCGATAATCCAGTTTTAGATAAACAGATCCCCCTCACTGCGAAAAACCCGATCAATCCCCTGTTTGGAAAACACAATCTGCAGCAACTGATTTCTCCTGGATCTGAAACTGGCGGCACAGGACAATAAATAATAGCGCCACATGCGGAAAAACCGCATATCATACTGGTCTTTCAACCGGTCCCAGTTCTGGGTAAAATTGTCATACCAGGCCATAAGGGTCTGGTCATAATACCGCCCCAGGCTGTGCAGGTCTTCCAATATGAACAACCCTTCAGCCGCCCGAAAAATCTGGCTGGCGGACGGCAGCATGGAATTGGGGAAAATATAAGTGCCGATCCATGGATCCGTACCCTTGGCCGGGGTGTTTCCGGCAATGGTATGCAGCAGGAACATCCCGTCATCTTTAAGGCACCGGTGGACAACTTCCATAAAGGTTTTGTAATTTTTCCATCCCACATGTTCAAACATGCCGATGGAAACAATCCGGTCGAATTGTTCATTTAAGTCATGGTAGTCTGTTAGTTCGATGGTTACATCAAGGCCTTTGCTCTGTTCCCTGGCATATCCGGCTTGTTCCTTTGAAACGGTAATCCCCTTTACTTTAACCCCATAGGTTTCAGCGGCATATTTTGCAAATCCGCCCCACCCACATCCGATATCCAGCACGGTCATACCCTGTTCCAGCCCTATTTTACGGCAGATCAGGTCCAATTTCCCGATCTGGGCCTCATCCAGGTCACAGGCATTATGCCAGTATCCACACGAATAGTTCAGGCCCTTGTCCAGCATAATTTTAAAAAGCCTGTTGCCGGTATCATAATGCCGCCGGCCAATGATAAATGCCCGGGCTCCCCTCTGAAGGTTTATAACCCTGGCTTTAAATACCTCCCAGAGAATTGCCGGTTTCAAAGATTTATTTTTTTTATCTATTCGGGATTCCAGGAGCCGCTTGAAAAATTCGTCCAGGGCGTTGCAATCCCACCAGCCATCCATGTAGCTTTCCCCCAGGGCCAAGGAACCACCGGAAATCACCCGCTGGTAAAACTGAGGATTATTGATTTGAATGTCCCATGGACGGTTTCCGTTGATCCGGATATCCAAAGGGGTTAGAATATTTTTTATAACCTGTTTTGCTTTTTCTCCTTTCACGTTTCACCCTCCTTTTCAGACTCGTTCTCAATATTTATAATAAAAAAAACAACTTACCGAGACCCTATCGCCTGTTTAAAAAAATAGATGAATCGCCTGCAATCACATGGAATGGCCCCAATCTCCTCAAATTTTGGGCAAATAGTCCGGCTATTAACAGGAAATTTGAGAAAATTGGTTCTAATTGTCATGAGATTTCGCTTCGATCCCCTAATTTTTAAATAGGCTCTAAGATAAAAAAGCTAAAAATACGATTTTTACAGATCAACTTCCAAGTCTTCACAATTAATGATATTTTATTTTGTCATAACGGAAAAACAATTTCAACGACCAAAAATGATTATCATATCGTCGTAAAGAGAATACGTGAATCAGGCAGTCAGATTTTTGTGCAGGCATAGATTTGAAAATTGGATAGATCATTGGGGATGGGGCCCCTTTTTATTACTTTTTCAACTTCTTGACAGCATATTTTGCAGCGGATAGTATGATTTGATAATTGAGTATGCCGTGTCGGCCATAAAAAGTAAAAAAAAGTAAAAGTAAAAAATCCGTCGGTGATATGACGCTTGCTGCCGACCTATGCGACAGTTGCCTGCGGATTTATAAAATTTGAAAGGGGCTTAATATGAACGAAAACAG
>DATFIL010000318.1:0-5545 GCA_035270145.1 Desulfobacter sp.
AGGCGTATCCGTTAATTGTATAAATGAGCATATTTGTCTATTTTTGTAGTGATAAAAAGTAACGGTTTCAGGAAATACGATTTCAATCAGGCCAACCAGGTATTCGGCACCATTCCCGCGTCGGCACCAGGCCGTCAGCCCTCGCCTCACATTTCCGTCATAATCAAGGGCTGTCACGGAGACGGGCTCGCCGATAACAAAGCCGTCCGCCGGCAGCGGCATTTCCTCTTCCAGCACCTTCAAAAAGGCTATGAATGCCTTATCATCAGTATCTGCGCCTTTTGTAATCATACTGATCATTTTTTCCATCATGCTCATATTTATTTTTCCTTTGAATTTTTTTCCATTGATTCTGTATAGTATCGAAACCAGGCAGAATTGCAAACCAAGCCCAAATTGTTAATATAATTTCAAGTGAAATCATGGGTGGTAATCTTCCCGGGAAACAGACAAAGCTTGTTTTGGCATGGGCCGAATTAATAAATGTTAATAAGTGATTCAATACAAGAGGTTTCAAATGGACCCGAGAAACATAGACTACGACATTTCAACGCTGCCGCCCGAAGCCCAACGGCAGGTGTTCGATTTTATAGATTTTATGAAAGCTCGTTATAAAAAAACAAACTTATAAAAAAAGTTGACCGGGAAAAAATATCTACCGATCCCTTTATCGGAATATGGGAAGACAGGGATGATATGGAAGACAGCAGCCAATGGGTCCGAAAAACAAGGAATTCTGAGTGGGGATAACCAGATTTGATCATCATTGACACAGATAGGAGGGCTTGGGGATAATGTATTTATAGCTTCAAAGGTCCCCCTTATAAGAAGAACTCCATCCAAATAGTTTTCTTAATTTTTGACTTGGATTGAATTTGAATGCGGTCGAATCCCGCCGGCGTTCCAGGTAAAAACTGCCAAATCCGGTTAATGAAACGCCAGACCCTGATTTGAAGGTTTCGTAAAACGTCTCTGTGACCCCATCTAACCATTGGCCTGCTGTTTTTTCATCGGTATCCATCTTTAAAGCAAGTGCTTTGATTATCTCTTTTTTTGATCTTGAATTAGCCATATCATTTTCTTTCTTCTCATATCACTCAAGATGGTTACATCACAATGAAGCGACAATCCTCTTAAAAGACCAAAGTGCCTCATCAAAAGATATTCTCTCATCTTCGGGATCATAGGACATTGCATCAACAAACTTTGAATATCCCCAATGAACCATCAACACCTAATTCAAGGATTCTCTCCAGGTGATGCTTCCGGATCCGCCACAACAAGGTCTTTAATCCATTTTTTTGAAAAAAATCGCGGCAAGCCGATAACCAGCTTGAACATTTCTTCCAGGGCAATCAGGGCCATGACACCGTACACGGGCCAATGGAGGACAAACGCACCGATGAATGCCAAAGGTACGCCAATACACCAGACTGAACTCAAATCCATGAGAAAGGCGAACTTTGTGTCTCCCCCGCCCCTGAACACCGATACCACCGTTGTAAAATTGGTGGTCTTTGTCCAAAATACAAGCCCCGTCGTCAGTATCAGGTAGTAGGCATTATCATACGCTGCCGTGGAAATATTGTAAAATCCCAGGAGAAAATCTCTGCACAGGATGAGCATAAGCCCTGCGCCAAGGGCCATGGGAAGCTGGGCTAAAAGCATAAATTTGCCATAGGCAAACGCCCGATTGTATCTTTTGGCCCCAATGCTGTTACCGATCAGGATGGAACCGGCATGGAAAATGCCGAAAAAGGGAACAAATAAAAATTCCTCAAAGGTGGTCACGATATTGACTGCCGCAATGGACTGTGTCCCCATGCGGGCGTAAACCAGCTTGTACATACTCACCCCTGTAACCCAGAAAAATTCATTGAGGAACACAGGCCAGCAAGTGGCCATGACCCGCTTGACAAAGGCAAAATCGAACGACAGCATTTCTTTTACTGACGCGGCAAGGGGGTAAGGTTTCAGGTAGATGATCGCCGTTAACAGGCCGGTTTCAATCAATTTTGCCGTGCAGGTGCCAATGGCCGCACCGGTGACACCCATGGCGGGAAAACCAAGGTTACCGAAAATCAGGCAGTAATTGAGCACAATATTTACCACCACGGCGACAAATGAAGAGATCAAAGGCACACCGGCAAACCCCATACTCCGCATATTGGTCATAAAGGAGAAGGTTATGCAAAAAGGAACAAAGGCAAATCCCACAATACGAAGATATCCGGCCCCAAGACGTACCACTTCGGCATCATTGGAAAATAAGGAAATTACAGCTGCGGGAAAAAACAGCGCTGCAGCGGCAAACACGGCACTGATGGCAAATCCTGCCAGGATCTCAAGACCGGACAACTGGTGGATCCGTGAGACATCCTTTCTGCCCCAGTACTGGGCCGTGAATATGGCGATGCCTGAGTGAACGCCGAACTGGATAACAAAAAAGATAAAAACAAACTGATTGGCAATGCCCACAGCCGCCACGGCCGCATCATAAAGCCGGCCGATCATGAGTATGTCTATCACAGCCATGGAACTGGTCAGAAGAAATTGCAGGGAAATGGGTAGCGCCAGGCTGAAAAGCAGGCTTAAAAAAGCCTTGGGGGGAATTACCTTATCCCTGTCTGTGCGGTGCATATGAAACGGCCTGCTTTCACTCGATGATCAAAGTTTTTGTTAATTTGCCCAACTTCGGCGTTGGAAAAAATTTTTAATCCTCAAAATATGTCTTGCTTGCTTGCTTCTTTCTTGCTCTTAATCGTGCTCTTGCTCGAAATAATAGTTCAAGCAAGAGCACGATTAAGATTAAGAGCAAGATGGTGTACCGATTCAAATTTAGAATTGCCGGCGGACGGACATTAGATGCATGTCAATAGAACTTCCCGCATTTGTTGTGACGACAATTGAATGGGGAAATTTTTATTGGTCGAGGCATTGACCACGGTATCAAGATGCTGTTCCGTCAGCCCGTATTCACCGAGTTTAGGCAATTTTTCAACCCAGGAATTCATATGATCCAGGGCAACCTTAAAATCATCGGGCCGGGGAATTGCGTCAATCCCCCTGGAAAGCCAGGCACCGACTTCATCCAGGGCCGCCACCTGCATCTCTTTGGTCAGTATAGTGAAAATCGGGGTGAGAAGGCTGCCGCAGGCCCCCCCGTGGGGTACACAGGTAAATGCACCAAGGGGGCCTGCAATGCCGTGTACTGTGCCAAGACCGGCATTGGCAAGGGTAACCCCGGACAGGTATGCTGCCATGGCCAGATCCGATCGCAAAGACAATTCTGCCCGGCTTTGGTAGCGGTTGTTCGAAAAAAGCAGCGATCCCCGGGCAAACAGGCGAAGCCCCTGTCTGCTCAACGCTTGGGTAAGAGGCGTAGCGGCTGTGGAAACACGGGATTCCAGAAGCTGGCTGAACGCATCCAGAGCACAGGCAAGGGTCGTTTCAGGCGGGCATCCCATTGCCAGTTCCGGATCAATGATGGCAGTTGAGGGAATAAAGGCATCGTGGCGGAATGATTTTTTAAATCCTTCCGGTCCTGGGCGGCTGAGTACGGCATTTTTGGTGGCTTCACTGCCGGTGCCGGCTGTTGTGGGCAGAGCAATGAACGGAACGGTTTTTCCTTCGGGCGCTTTTGTGCCCACATCCTCCAGATAATCCTGGACTGAACCTTCCTGGCAAAGCATGGCCGCAACCGATTTACCTGCATCCAAAACCGATCCCCCGCCAATGCCCACCACGCAACCGGCCTTAAACCTGTCCGCCTGTTCCGTCAGGCGATCAACCGTATCCGGGCCGGGTTCCCCATGGACAGTCTGTCTTTGGAATTTGCATCCGGCCAGGCGCAATTGGGATTCAAGCGTTTGCCAGGCATTGGTATTTACAAAATGGGCACCGGTAATAAAAAAAACCGGGATGGACGGATCAAGCAGTCCGGTAAGTCTGTTGATCTCTTTGGGACCTGAATAAAGAACAGGATTGGTGAGATGCTTAAATGTTTTCATGACCCTTGCGGCTATTCGATAAATTTTATATCAATTTCTTCTGTGTTTTCTTTCGGTTTCATTTCGAACTTTCCGCTTGTGGTAATGCTAAATCCCCTCTGAGATGCGGCATTTTTTAATTGGGCTTCCAGTTTTTCGGCAGCTTCCTGTTCACAGTCAACGTTGAAAAACAGGTTTAAATTTTTTAAATTTTCATCATCAAACTGGATGATAAAGGGATTGTGCTCAATAAAAACCAGATCATCATAGTTATATGTAATATTGAGCCCGGTCTCCTGAATAATTTCCTTTACTATGCCTAATGGTCTTAATTCCATAATGTGTTGAACCTTTTTGGCTAATTTCTTATACTCAATGAGCAAGTTATAATAGTAACATTTTCATCACGCATTTGAACTGACGGTTCAAAGATTAAAATGATAGCATAACCCGACGGATCTATCGATAAAAAGTTACCAAGAAAGAACACGAAAAATCATTGACCTTGCTATCAAACGGGTTTACGGTACCCCTTTTTTCAACATGAGGTAAAAAAATGTCCCTGCTTGAACAGACCATTTCGGCCATCAAATCCGAACTTAATCACAACGCGCTTACAAAGGCCAAACAGCGTCTTCAGGACCAGGCAAAACCCCCCGGCAGCCTGGGAATTATGGAAGAGATCGGGGCCCGTCTGGCTGCTATCAAAGGAACCATTGACGTCCATTTAACCAATAAACAGATCATCACCTGCGCCGGTGATCACGGTGTGGTCGAGGAAGGGATCAGCGCCTTCCCCGCAGAAGTCACCCCCCAGATGGTGTTTAATTTTGTCGGGGGCGGGGCATCCGTCAACATCATCGGTAAACATGCCGGGGCCGTGGTGAAAGCTGCAGATATCGGTGTGAATTACGATTTTGACCCCGGGCTTCCCATTTTCCATAAAAAAATAAAATACGGCACCGACAATTTTACAAAGGGGCCGGCCATGACCCGGGCAGAGGCGGTTAAATCCATTGAAGCGGGCATTGAAATTGTCAATGAACTGCACGCCCAAACGCCTGTGGATCTTCTGGGCACCGGGGATATGGGCATTGGAAATACCACGCCTTCCACTGCCATTATTGCGGCATTTTCCGGCCTGCCTGTGGAGCGATTGACCGGCCGGGGCTCAGGCGTTGACGATAAAGGTCTTGCCAATAAGATTGCTACGATTCAAAAAGGACTGGACATAAACAAGCCTGATCCCAATGATCCCCTTGATGTGCTGGCCAAGGTCGGCGGGCTTGAAATTGGGGGACTGGCAGGGCTGGTGATCGGTGCTGCCGCTAAAGGCATTCCGGTGATCTGCGACGGCTTAATCTCCACGGCAGGCGCCCTGATTGCCTGTGAACTGGCCCCGGCAGCAAAAAAGTACCTGTTTGCCTCCCACAAATCTATGGAGATCGGCCAGAAATACATGCATGATCGCCTGGGTCTGGAGCCTTTGATCGACTTGAAATTCCGTCTCGGTGAAGGTACCGGTGCTGCTGTGTGCATGGAACTTCTGGATCTTG
>DATFIL010000319.1:0-8137 GCA_035270145.1 Desulfobacter sp.
CTGGGCTTTGTGCCACCGGATCAGTTCATTAGTGTTGCTGAGGACTCCGGAGCCATGGCTTCCCTGGGAGCCTTCATTCTGGAGACCTCATGTGCTGAGTTCCGGAAGATCCTTGATGCGTGCAGCGATGGGGCAGATACCCTGAATATATCATTGAACATTTCCGTCGCCCAAATCCTTGAAAAGAATTTCAAAGATCAACTGCTCCGGCGGCTGGATCAGTATCGAATCAGACGATCCCAGGCCACCATTGAAATTACGGAATCTATGTTCATTGATGATCTGGACTATATCTTGCCGTTACTCCAGGAAATTCGTGAAACGGGCGTTTCCATCTCCATGGACGACTTCGGAACGGGTTACTCATCCCTCAGTATGCTGAGGGCCTTGCCAATTGACGAACTGAAAATCGACAGGAGTTTTATGAAACACATCAATGAGATCAAGCAGGACTCGGACATAATCCGCTCCATCATCCACATGGGTCATACCATGAACATAAAGGTGCTTGCCGAAGGGGTGGAAGAAAAAGAACAGTTAGACCTGCTCAACTCATATCATTGCGACCTCTATCAGGGGTACTATTTCTCACGCCCCCTGAGTGCAGAGGACTTCGTTAAATTTATCAGGGGGGAAATGATGAGAAAGTGCTCCTGAATCCTCACCCACCTATGGATTCCCCACGGCTGTAGGTCCAAAGGGGCATGGGAGCCATCTCTTCAGGTTCAGTCAAGCGGATACAAATAGTCAACGAATCTGTAGATATTACAAGATACCAGGATAAATTATGAATAAATCTGAATTCAATAAAGTTAATAGCGAAATCGGCAAACGCAGCTACAAGGTCTATCCTGTCGGCATGACAGGCAGAGTCGCCCTTGTCCTGACTCTTTTCACCTTATTGCCGATGATCATTACAAGCATCATGATTGAAAAAGAAATGCTTTTGCCCGGGGAAAATTTTTACATTGTTGCCCCTGTATTTTTGTGTGTTTTCCTCATTCCTTTTTCTAAATTCATAGCCCACTATCTGGTCAATCGGGATTTTAAAATGATTAACGATTTTTGCCGCAGTGTTAAAAACGGTTCGCACGAGGTGTTTTTCGATCTTCCCCATCAGAAAGAAGAAGAGGACGACCTGATTATTCTGCTCAGAAACCTGAATTGGATGAGTCGCATTTTAGAAATTAACTATAAAGACCATACAGTCGATTGATTAATCGGGTCGATTATAGCCGTTTTTTACCGCCTGCTCCATGGCCGATAGCTCTTCATCGGTCAGGAAGTCAAAGAGAGCGCCTCTCTTCCTTACGGAAAGGCTGCCGTTATTTTGCAGACACAACTGGATGAACAGGTCAATCAGGCGGTCAGGCATATCAATGATCTCCTGTATCGCCTTCTTGGTATTGTCGTAGTTGGACAAAAAGCTGAGTTCTTCCACAAGCTCTTCTTCGATCGTTTTGGTTACAAACCCGTACAAGGCTTCTGACTGAGGTGTCATATCCATATACTGATACCAGCATGCGGTATCATTCTCGACGGTCATTTTCCCCATTTCATCCAGTCTATAATCAATGAGTTGCAGCAAGGGACGTGAGAAAGCTTCCAGTGATGCATCGTAATCCGCCGGATTTTTGAGCATAACTGCCGAAACCGGGAGCGTGAGTCCGCGTGGCACCATGTCTTGCAGCGAAATTATATTGTGTATCAGAAACCGATGGATTCGTCCGTTCCCATCTTCAAACGGATGCAGGAATACAAAACCATAGGCAATCGCTGCTGCATGGATAACCGGAGAGACATTTCCCGCTTTCATCCGTTTGTTAGAATCCATCAGTCCCTCCATCAGACTTGGCAGATCTTCAGGCTTTGGACAGATGAAATGTATGATCTCTTTCTGATAGGCAACCGTCTGCCCAACATAATTCTGACTCACCCGATAATCGCTATCCTTGAATCGGGGATCAACAATGCGGTTCTGAAGCTCTATCAGCCTCTCCTTTTCACAGAAGTCTTCCTTTTCGGCAAGCGCCAAAGATGTGATGAATTTTTCAGCTCGAGAGGCATTGGGCTTTATGTGCTCAATTTCAAAAGATGACTTTGTTTCCTTATTGTAGAGGTAGCTCAGCGCCCGACGAAGCAGTTCCGGTGGATATGCGGTGACAATATCCTCACACCTTTTACGGAGGTCGAATGAATCCAGCTTGGAAAGCTTTCCGGTTTTTCTGACTACAGGGCAAAACGATTTGGGACCAAGGAGGTTGTTTACAATGCGGTGGCGTGAAGACTTTTCCCCGTTCTGAACGGTATAATAATCTTTAACTTCCAGTGCATCGACATAGTTGCCGGAAATCAGGCCGTCGACAGGCAGTTGCTTTCCGCTCAGAAACTCATAGAAAAACCAAATCCTTCGGGCATACTTTCCAGTCGGCTTGGATTTGATGTACTCGGTGAGCTCATCCTGAGAAACCTTTTTGAAAATCTGAGTCAGCAATCCTAAGTTGACCCCGTCATATTTCAGTGCAAATTCAAGATGGTCGCCGACTTTTTCCCCGGGCCAGTACCTTACAGGGAAGATGTCTTCTATTGCACCATCCTGAACCTTCGATCTGTGAGTTCCAGATGAGGATACAAAAGAGGTATGCCAATGAGAGATACCTGTCAGCCCCATTATATCAAGTAGATACGCATAGCCTGCCGCGCGAGATTCCAAAACGTTTATTCCCATGAGTATTCTCGTAAAATTGTTATTCTGCTGGTAATATGATTAGAAATGGACTTTTTGTCAATAAAACGATTAAAAAAGCCTCTTTTTTGGGAAAATAATTACGGTTCGGTGGGAAGATCGGTTCCGTTCCTGCCTGAGGATTTTCATTGTCTCGGTGATTTAAAAATGATTTAATCAACTTGGCATACCAGAATTTTAAAGGCAAAAAGCAAAGGACGCTAATATGAATGACATTAGGTGGAAACAACGGTTTCAAAATTTTGACCGTGCTTTTATCCTGCTCCGCTCAGCCCTCGAAGACCAGCCCCTGAATCAGCTGTCCGACCTGGAACAGGAGGGTGTTATCCAACGGTTTGAGTATTCCTATGAACTGGCCTGGAAAACCATGAAAGATTATCTTGAAGACAACGGGGTTGTTATCTCTCCCGTTACCCCAAGAAACGTGATCAAAGAGGCCTTTGCTGCAGGAATCATCAAGGAGGGCCAAATCTGGGTCGATATGATGCTCCACAGGAATCTTCTGTCTCATACCTATGACTTCTCAAATTTTAAAAAAGTTCTGGAAGCAGTGGATAATTTTTATCTGTCCACCCTGGGGGATCTCCATGAATGGCTTATGGCGAGGCAGATTGAATCATGAAGGATATCGGGCTGACCAATGCCGAATTGATCTTTCTGTTTTCGGTTTTCCGGCGTTATCCTAAGATCAGGAAGGTTCTGCTTTTCGGCTCCCGTGCAAAGGGAAATTACAGGAAAAATTCCGATGTCGATCTTGCCGTGACAGGTATTCAGAACAATTTGGAACTTGAAGCCATGGCCATGGAACTCGATGAACTGCCCCTCCCCTATAAATTTGATGTAAAATCTTTATCGGATATTCAAAATCAGGCCCTGATCGACCATATCAATCGGGTTGGCATTTCTATTTATCCATAAAATCAGTCCATGAGCCTTCTTTTTTTATATATGAGCCCCCGATTTTAAAGACTGGTCGGCGTAATTTTGTTCAATTTTGTTCAATTTATTTCATCTTCGATTTTTAAAAAATTTAACTTTATTCAAAATCCCCATTGTCTGTTTTTATATCAGTATGTTATTAGAGACGTGGAAGTTTATATTGCTGGTTACCCCATGGAATGATTGCGTGCTGACGGGCGTTTCCCGTTGAAAATAATTAATTGACGAATAATACCCGTAAATCATTAAACAAAACCAAATAAGGAGAGATTATGGGACTCAAAGAAGAACTGGAAGAAAAAGCGGAAAGCTGTGATGCACCGGAAGAGTACATTGGTGTGGCCAAGGAGATTGTAGAGGGCCTGGATGACAAGGATTGGGCGGTTGAGCTGATGGAAGAGGGGGCTGAATGGGCCCAGACCTGTGATGAAGCCGTGGTTTATGCCGAGGCGGCCAAAGAGATTATCGGTGACGATGAGGTGGTGGGCAATTTTCTTTCCAACGCCAAAATGCTGTGCATGACCGCTGCAGATTTCATCGGCCTTGGCACTGCTGCCGGCAAACTTGGCCTGGATGATATGGCCAAGGAGATGAATGAGGCTGCCATGGGCAAATGCACGAAGCTCAATGACTTCCTTGCGTTGAGCAACGAGTTGGCCAAAACCGATCCTGATCTGGCCAAGCAGGTCATGGACAAGGCCTTTGAAAAATGCACCCAACCCGAGGATTTTATCTCCTTTGCCAAATCCATCCTGGACACCACCAATGAACAGGACAAAGCCAAGGAAATTTACGAAAAAGGCATGGCTGTCGCTACCACGGCAGACGGATTCAGTGCCCTTGCTGCGGGCGCAATAAAAGATCTGGGTGATAAGGATTTTGCCCGGGCCATTTATGAAAAAGCCGTTGGGTCTCTGGAAAAAGGGGATGAGCTGCTTAAGTTTGCCGAAATCGTCAAAGAACAGCTTGATGACAATGAGTTCACCTTGTCTGTTTATAAAAAAGCAGAATCCCAGTATTCAAAATTTGAGGAATATCTGAAACTGGCCAAGGCAAGTTTCGAGAATACCGGTGACAAAGCATTTGCATCAAGCGTTTACCAGAAAGCGGCCGCTACCAATCCTGATTGTGCTCAGCTGATTTCCCTGGCCCTGGCCATGGCCAAAGACTTGGGTGACACCGCTGCTGCCCTGCCCGTATTGAAACAGGCCCAGGCTGCCGTGAAAAATAATGCCGATTTCCTTAAAACCGCAGAAGCCATTCTTGAGGTGGCCCAGGATGACAAAGCGTGGACCGACGCTATTGCTTTTCAGAAAGCCAAGCGTGAAGAGTTTCCCAAACTGTACGATAATTTTGCCCTGCGGGAAAATGAAATCACCACTTGCGCACCCATGCGCATTCTGGCCGGTGAAGTATTCAAAGAAACCGGTGATAACTTTTATGCAGCTAAACTGTATAAAAAATCCGAAAATCTTACTGTCTATTTCAGCGATTTCATTAAACTTGCTGCTGCCATCCATGCAGATCTCAATGATGCGGAATGGATCAAAGAGATCTATACGGCACTTCTGGACAAATGCAAAAGCTTTGGTGATTACAACACCTTGACCAATGCCATCCAGGACACCCTCGGGGACAGTGCCTGGGTCAACGATATTTATGCAGGGCTAGAGAAAAAGGCGAAGAGCAACGGTGATCTCATGAAGCTTGCCGCTGCGGCCATTGAGAAGTTCAATGACAAAGCGTGGGCGCAAAAACTGGTGGGTGCTGTAGCCGGTAAAGCCAAGACCGTTTACGACTTTACCTTTGCAGGCAGTGTTACCCTGAACCTGCTTGGTGACAGAGACGGTGCTTTGGCACTGTATAAATCCGCCGAAGGTCTTTGCGCCACCAAACAGGATTATGCCGGTCTGGTCGTGTTGGTTAAACAGCAGACTTCGGACAAGGCCATCCTTTCAGAACTGTTGAGCCTGGGTCGTCAAAAACTGACCGAATTCAGCGATCAGCTCTTTTTGGCTGAAACCTTTCTGGTTGACGCCCAAGATGCCGAAAATGCGGCTGCTGTATATGAAGAAGCAGAACTCAACGCCTTGGGTAATGAAGCATTATCCCAGTTGGGTACCAGCCTTTCAGGCCGTCTGGGTGATGCCAAATGGGCTTCCCGTGTTTTAGCGAAAATCAAATAAAGTTATGTTTGTAAAACTTTTTATTGACATGTAATAAGCTTATGGTAGGTTGTATTTAACGCCAATTTTTGAATTTAAAAAACTGGCTGTATAACCTCCTTATTATCCTTAAGAGATCAGCCGTCGGATTTGACACCCGACGGCTGATTTCTTTTGTGGATGGCCCGAGTTAGGTCCATGATCAGAATTAAATCTGCCACAGATGCGCCGGATTTTAAGTCGCCATCAAGGCACGCCAACGGAAGCATATTGGAATATGTATGCCTTTGGCGTAACGCCGAGGACGGCTTAAAAGACAAGCAGATGGGCGATTTTATTTTGACCATGGGCCTTAAAAGGGGTTGCCTTTTTGGCCGGACCTGAATCAATGCTTACTACTTGTCTTCAGACATGTTATTCAGCTGAGCCTTCACGGCATTAAGCTCCTCTTCCAGTATCATGGCCCTCTCCTGGAGCGTGGTTTCATCTGCTACCGCAGGTGCACCAACGGGGCCACACCAACGGCCCACACCACGACCGCCGCCGCCAAATCCCCGGCCAAATCCTCGACCGCAATAACCTGCCCCATAGCCAGCACCGTATCCGGCTCCGGCCATGTTGCGGTTTCCGCAAACCCCCATGCCTCTTCCGGTCATGGGTCCTAATCCTTGTGGTCCTCTCTGATTAAATCCTGGCATGATATTTTCTCCTTTCATGTCTATTTTGTCAGGGTTATCCGCCCTGCCGTTATGGGACCCGGCCATACCTTCCACGGCTGGGTCCAGTGATTCTGTTTACAAGAAACAAGAGGGTGAAGCGCCTATGCGCTTATTTTAGCCCTGCATTGTTTGTGGCTTTAGTGACTTACGCCTTTGTTTTGATCATTTGATCATAATATAGAACTGCTATGCTGTGCTGTCAAGGAAAATAATGGTCAAATGATCATTACTTTATATCTTAAACCAGGCAAAAATTCGGCGCTCTATTGGTGGATTTTAAAATTTCCATGGCCCTAACCCTTTGATAAAGAGGATTTCTGGTTATGGTGGACGGGCGTTTTTGACCATGGGCATAATTACCAAACAGGCTCTAAAGCATGATGAAAATTAACCATGGACGCGTGTTTTGACTTGACGACCGGATCGTCGTTACTGTAATCGTCATAAAATTTGATCTGGAGAGGATATCAATGCAGCACTCAGACACCCGGGACGCCTTGAAAGCCGGTCTCCCTATATTTATCGGATATTTCCCGGCCGCCGTGGCCTTTGGGATTCTGGCCAGAACCACAGGAACCACATTCGGGGAAGCCATGTTGTTTTCCATTGTAGTATTTGCCGGTGCCAGCCAGTTTATAGCCTTGAATCTGCTGGCCACGGGCATGGGGCCGGCGGGCATTATCCTGACTACCCTGCTGGTGAATTTCCGGCATTTTCTCATGAGCGCCTATCTGTCCACCCGGATTTGTGAAAGAGCCGTAAAATATTATCTGCCTATGGCCTTCGGCGTGACCGATGAAACCTTTTCCGTGATGTCTTTCACTCGGAAAACCCTTACCCGGCAGTTTGTTATGCTTCTGGAACTCACCGCTTATACCGGTTGGGTGTCCGGCACCCTGGCGGGATTTGTGCTGGGAACATTTATGCCTGCCGTCCTCACCCAGAGCATGGGCGTGGCCCTGTATGCCCTTCTTTTAGCCATTCTTATGCCGGAACTGAAAAGCGCTTTGCGTTCTCTTGCCCTGGCCCTTGCCTCGGGGTTGTTCAATTGGTTTTTGGTTACGGTGGATGTTCTGCCAAAGGGGTGGAGTATTATCGTCTGCATCCTGGTGGTGGCGTCTGCAGGGGCCTTTTTAAACCCTGATATTATAGAGGAAGGAAATACTCATGGATAGGAGTCTGATCCCTTTGATTTTCGGTATGGCTGCTGTTACCTATGGCCCGCGCCTGGCCCCGTTTCTTTTTTTTCGGAATGTCCGGATTCCCGCGCGTCTGGATGCCTTTTTAAAGTGCATCCCTGTGGCCGCCATCGGTGCCCTGATTATCCCGGGAGCCTTCAGTGCCACGCCGGATTTGCCCTGGGCCGGTATTGCCGGCATGGGGTTTACTCTGGTTTACGGCCTTTTCAAAGGGGGTATCATCGTTCCCGTGCTTGGGGCCGTGTTCGTGGCCTGGCTGGTGTTAAGTTTTTGATTTACATCACGGACAAGGCCGCGCAGATCACGGAACATACAAACCCTATGTAAAAATAATGTAAATCACCTAAAATCAGCATCCGTTCATTCAGC
>DATFIL010000320.1:0-2885 GCA_035270145.1 Desulfobacter sp.
CCGATAAAGGCATGTACCAGACGTTCCTTGGAAATTCCGCCCTGGAGCAGGCTGCCAAGCCCCATCCAGAACATCATCAAACCGATAACCATGGCCCACTGTTCAAAGGCATTGCCCAGGATCATGGAAGCCAGGCTGGCCTGGATATACTCAAGAATGATGCCGCAGGCCCCGGATGCAAACATGCACAGACACAACAGGGCCGATGCCGTGTTAAGCTGGGAACGCCCGGGTGTCTGGACGCTTCCCGATAAATCAGATGGCATGGGCAATGATCAGCGCCACGGCAATGATGGTCGCCTGAACCACCACGAGGGCTGCAACATTTTTATCCTCTTTGATCTCCGTTGCAATATTTGTGGTGGGCAAAAGAAACCGGTCCACAAGAACACTGAATCCAAGCAGCAGAATCATACCGAATAGCGTATAAACGAAAAATCCGACAATATCATTTACCCACCCGGTAAAAGGCCCCGAAAGACTGCTTTTGAGAATAATGCCCAGGGCCACCAGAATACCGGCTAAACCGATACCTGCCGCCGGATTGTTCTGCCTGATTTCATCCCGGACCTGAAAGGAGGAGATCATTTCGTAAACCAGGCCGAAAACCAGAAGCACAACCTGTCCCAGAACAAAAAAGACCAGGGCTGATCCCAGGGACTGATAAAAACTGCCCCCGCCGCCGGACATGCTGCCGTTGAGAATAAAGCCGGTGGCAATATACATCCCGGCCTCCACGATACCAAGGGCGGTATTGCCTGTCGTGGTGCGCCCGTCTCCAAGGATAAATACTTTTATGCACTCCTGGTCGTTGTTCATATGGCCCATCATGACAAAATCGTTGATGAACCGGGAAAGGAACAGACAGCCTGTAATGAGAACACCATCGACCAAAAGATAGCGCATATCAGTCGAAAATCCTGCAGAGTCCCCTGATAACGCGCCGATCATGCCGATGGCAATGCCAAGATAAAGCCCTGCCCGTCTTAATCCCACGGCCAGATTGCCGTCGTCAATATGGCGGTCGTCATCAAAGTCCCTGGTCCGCCAGTCATCCAGTTTTTTGGCCAGAAAAATGAATAAAACACTCACCAGGGCATAGCACAAACCCTGCCCCATACTGATTAAGATTGCTTTATAATTCATAAGCATAAGTTGTTCTCCTTATTTCCCTCTTGACTTGGGACCGCCGCCCCGAAGCCCCGAAGCACGGCCTCTTACCGAGGCAGAAGCGGTTTTAAATCCGCCGGTTTTTGAAAAGGTGCTGTTCTGGTACCGCGGCGACTGTTTCATGCGGGTCCCCCGGGAGCCAAAAGTGCGTCCTGTCTGGGTCTTACCATAATAGGGTTTTTTATATCTGTAATCCCTGTTCCACCGGTTCCATGATCCATAGGAGTAGTAATGGGGCGGAAAAAAGAACAGATTGGAAAAAAAGGCATACCGGCCGTACCAGGACCAGAAACTGTTGCCGCTTTGATCCTGTTTCCATTCCCCGTATTCAGGATTGCCGACATAGGCCATGCCGGGCGGTGCTGCCTGGGAATCAGGTTCAAACTCACCATAGGGTTTGGACAGAATCGCCATGCCCAAATTTTCCAGGTTTTGTTCATAAAAAGAGGCATTCACAGCTTCCCAGCCGGTTTCTGAGGTTTCCCCGTTCTCTTCCTTAAGGTATTTATGAAAATACCTTAATTTGGTCGTTTCAAGATAGAAGGTGGCCGCATTGTGCCGGGAATCAGGCCAGCCTGCGACGATATCAAGATTCAGCGCCTTGAAGGCAGGCTCCAGGCCCGGGGTAACCCGTAGATTCATACCGCTGAAACCGGGTTTCAGATCTGCAATGGATTCGGCTTCGGACTGGGTTAACGCCTGGAAAACCGCAGGAGAAACCTGAGCAGTATAAACGAAAATTCCGGGGTTGTAAAAATCGGACCTTTCATCCCAGGATTCACGATGGATGGTGACATAATGGTCCACCTTCATGTCTTCAAGGATTTTGGTATAACTCTGGTATAACTGGTCTATATCCTTTTCAAACGTTGGTCCGTCCTTGGCAAGTGTCTTCTTTGCCTGTTCAATGGCATCGGCTGCCGTGACAAAGGCGGCATAGTCGGCATCCCCTGCGGTATGGGCTTTATACTGGGTTTTTACAATATTCGTATTGGTCTTTGTCTCATCCGCCATTTTGGAAAACGGGGCAAACCGGGCCGTTATTTTGTCTTCTGAGCCGGGAAATTTTTCCTTTGCTTTAGCCACGGGTCCCTGTTCCAGACGTTGCACCTTTGACAGGATGGTATCTGCCGAGGCCAGGGCGGATTTCTGCATGGGGTGGGCCCCGGTCATGGCGGCCTTGATCCTGCTGATACGTTTAAAAGGCCCTATTGCCTGATTTTTAGCTTCCCGGATCACCGAATTGAGCTGCTTGATCTGGGCCAGTGCCTGGGCGTCGCCTTCGGGTTTGTTCTGTTTGAGGGTGACTTTTAGCCCCTTATCATAAACCGCCCGGGCCCGGGCCAGGGTGGCGTCGGCATTGGCAAATGCCGTGTCCCATTTTTCCTTGGATGCATACTCAGCCATGGCGGAAAACTCCGGGGACGCTGAGAGACGGTCATATTTTTTCTTCTGGGCTTCTATGAAATCCTGGGTGACGTTCAGGTTCTTTTTTACTGCTTTGGCCTGGTTTTTGGTTGCATCAGAAAGGCCCTGGCCGCAACCGGTCAGAAAAACCAGGGCCAGCAAACTAAAAACCACGCGTGTAAATATTTTTTCTATTTTAACACAGGAGGTACAGCCTCTCATGGTTTGCCTTCCCCCCTGGAAATAAAAGTCAATTCCGCCGGCTTCACAGGTTTAGAAATATAAATCCGGTAATCCTCTTTGTCCCC
>DATFIL010000321.1:0-2335 GCA_035270145.1 Desulfobacter sp.
ACCGGGTACGGTGCTTGATCTGGGGCAGGGTATCAAGGCCACTGTGATTGAACACCGGGACCGGATCTCCGTGGTCTGTTTTGACGGCGGAACTGATTTTTTATCCCGATTAAAAAAAGCAGGTAAAATGCCCCTGCCGCCCTATATTAAACGGGATCAGAATCCGGGGCCGGGGAAAGGCGCACCGGCACAGATGGCGGAGCAGAAAGACCGGCATGATTACCAGACGGTTTATGCAACGGCCGAGGGGGCTGTGGCCGCGCCCACGGCCGGGCTTCATTTTACAGAAGAGCTGCTTGCCACGCTTTCTGAAAAGGGTGTGGATGTGGTCCGGATTACCCTGCATGTGGGGTATGGCACTTTTGTCCCGGTGCGGGTAAAAGATATCCGGGAGCATCAGATTCACTCGGAATATTTTATTGTAGATGAATCGACGGCTGAAACGATTAACCAGGCCCGTGGGGCCGGGCGCAGGGTTGTTGCCGTGGGCACTACTGCGGTGCGGACCCTGGAGTTTTGTACCGACCCTGGGGGCCGGATTTCGGCCGGCCGGGGCCGGTGCGATCTGTTTATCTATCCCGGCTACCGGTTTAAATGCGTGGATGCCATGCTCACCAATTTTCATTTGCCTGAATCCACGCTGCTTATGCTGATTTCCGCCTTTTATGACCGGGAGCGGATTCTGGATGCCTACAAGGTTGCCGTGGCTGAGACGTACCGGTTTTTCAGTTATGGCGATGCCATGTTTATAGAGTGAGAATCAAAGATGCTTACATTTGACCTGATAAAAGATAATAGTAAAAAAAGTGACGGCCGGGACCGCTCCCGTTTGGGGCGGATCACCACGGATCACGGTGTTGTTGACACACCCGTTTTTATGCCCGTGGGTACGCTGGGATCGGTAAAGGCCGTGTCAAAGGAGGATCTGGCACATTGCGGGGCCCAGATTATTCTTGGCAATACCTATCATTTATATCTGCGGCCAGGCGTCGACGTCATTGAAACCATGAAAGGGCTTCACAGCTTTACGGCCTGGGAAAAGCCCATGCTCACCGACTCGGGGGGATTCCAGTTTTTCTCTTTGGCAAAACTGGCCAGGTTCACCGATGAAGGGGTGCATTTTCAATCTCATATTGACGGTTCCCGGCACTTTTTTTCCCCGGAACGGGCGGTTGAGATCCAGATGATTCTGGGATCGGATATCATGATGTCCCTGGACTGGTGCCAGGGCCATCCGGCGACGGACCAGCAGGTGGCTGACGCCTTGAATAAGACCACGGCCTGGGCCAAAAGAGGCTTTGACTTCTGGCAGGAAAACGGTGCGGTCAATAATCTGTTCGGTATTGTCCAGGGCGGCATGGTTAAAGAATTGCGCGCGTTATCCGCGGAACAGATCACCGCCATTGATTTTCCCGGATTTGCCATTGGCGGGCTTTCCGTGGGAGAGCCCACCGACGTGATGTATGAGATGGCTGACCACACGTTGCCGCTTCTGCCGTCACAAAAGCCACGGTACATTATGGGGGTGGGTACGCCTGAAAATCTTGTGACCCTGGTGGGCATGGGTTGCGACATGTTTGACTGTGTGATGCCCTCCAGAAATGCCAGAAATGGTCAGCTTTTTACCCATACCGGTACCGTTAATATTCCCAATGCCAAATACAAGACGGACGCGCGGCCCATTGATGAAACCTGTGGTTGTTACACCTGCCGCAATTACTCCCGGGCCTATCTGCGTCATCTGTATAAATCCCGGGAACTTTTGTCCTATCGTCTCAACACCATTCATAATCTCTATTATTATCTTGACCTTATGGCTAAAATGCGGCATGCAATACAGGAGGACGGATTTCCTGAATTTAAGCAGCAGTTCTTTAAGGCCAGGCAGGATCAATAAGCATGCATGAGATGGGTATTGCCCAACAGCTGGTAACCATCGCCCTGGATGCCATCCCCGATGACATTGAAAATCCCAGGGTGGAGAAACTGAATTTACGGATCGGCAAACTGGCTGCCGTGGTGGAGCACAGTCTCTCTTTTTGTCTGGCGGTGATTAGCAGGGACACCCCGCTTGACGGCGCTGAACTGATCATCGACGAGGTGCCGGTGTGCCTGCGCTGCGAACGTTGCAACCATGAATGGCAGACCGAGATCCCGGCCTTTGGGTGCCCTGCATGCAAAAACGGGCAGGTGACCATGATTTCGGGACGGGAGATTGAGATCACATCCATAGAATTGGCAGACAACTGATATAAAAGAGGACTATGGAAATAAATATACAAAAACGGGTATTGGCAAAAAACGAATCCGATGCGGATCGAAACAGGGCCTTTTT
>DATFIL010000322.1:0-2038 GCA_035270145.1 Desulfobacter sp.
ATGCGCCTGATACCTGAGAAATCGGACGTGTGGCTGCGTGCAAAGACCGGCCAAAGGCCTTGAATATGGACTCAAGTACGTGGTGTTCATTCTCACCGTATAAGGTATTCATATGCAGATTAAATCCGCCTTTGACACAGACTGCTTGGAAGAACTCCCGGGCAAGATACGCATCGAAAGGCCCCCGGGATTTCAAATCGTCGGGAATATTGTAAACAAGATAAGGTCGGTTGGATAAATCAATGGTTACCCTGGACAAGGATTCATCCATGGGAACGCTTGCATCACCAAAGCGCTGGATACCTTCCTTCTCAGACAACGCCTGCTGAATCGCCTGTCCTAGCACAAGACCTGTGTCCTCTACAGTATGATGAAAATCTACGTCAAGGTCGCCTGTTGCTGAAATCCCAAGGTCAAAAAATCCATGCACTGTAAATGCTGTAAGCATGTGATCAAAAAAAGGAATGCCTGTGCTGATCTCAGCCTTTCCCTGTCCGTCCAGGTTTAGCCGGATAGTTATCCGGGTTTCCTTAGTCAATCTTGACACCTCAGATTGTCGACTCATAAAAAAATCCCTTGAAACCGGCAGAAATCTGTTTTATACAACCTTTCTATTAATCGGCACACTGCTTTCCCGGCCTGCCACGTCATACCGAATTTTTTAAGATATGCGCATTTCTGATATTTGTCAATGCTGAATCAATCATCTAAGGCCCCTGGTCAGAACAAACAATAAAACTAAAAACACCAACAATGTGGGGCTAAAATGACCGCCGCAGGCGCTTCGCCCTTGTGCTCTTGTTTATAGTGGCTCATAAACCGATTGAAATTTCAGAATTAATTGGTATATTAAAGGGGTATATCATTTAAGGGAAGCGTTATGGATATTCAGGCTCCGAGAATAAACAGCTATTATACATATCAGTCGGCCCTTGAACAGGGATCTGATCTAATATCTTCGTCCCCCGGGGCCGAATCCCGGACACAGGATACACAGGCCGGTAAAGCCCTGTCTGACAGTGAAGAACAAGTTGATTCGGTTTCCCTGACCCAGGAAGATGAAGCCGCCGGGCAGGAAGATCAACCATCAGAGTCCGATGCAGAATCAAGGCTTACCCAGGACGAGAAACGACTTGTCGAAGAACTTCAAAAAGTTGACGACGAAGTTCGGGCTCACGAAATGGCCCATATTGCCGCAGGCGGCCAATATATCACCTCGGGAGCCACCTTTTCCTACCAGCAGGGCCCCGACGGAAAAAAATATGCAGTGGGCGGAGAGGTCAGTATTGACACATCCCCCGAACCTGGAGACCCCGAGGCAACATTGCAGAAAATGCAGCGGGTACGTGCTGCGGCACTAGCCCCTGCCCAACCCTCCTCCCAGGATCTGAAAGTCGCATCCAACGCCGCATCCATGACAGCAAAAGCCATGGCTGAAATCACACAGCTTCAAGCAGATGAGCAGGCCAAGCAAATGGAGACAGCAGTGTCCGCTTATACCCAACAGCATGTTTCTGATGCGTATACCAAAACAGACAGCATAACCAGTCAGGAAACTCAAAATTCATTTCACCTTGCTATCTGAAAAAGAAACCCGGTGTTCGCGTAAGGCCCATGTTCAGAATTAAATATGCCATAGATGCGCTGGATTTTAAAATTTCCATGGTCCTAAAGATAAATTTTTGATATTGTTAGACGTAAATGGTTACAAATCGGAGTAAAAATCATGAATATGAGCATCCAGAACAATGCTTCGGCTTTACAAGCTTTTTCAAACCAGATATCGGTTTCTTCAAACAATGTTGCTAACTCCCTGTCAGACGAGTTCAAGGCGGATAGAGCGTATAATGTCGAGGCAGACAACGGACAGGTACAAACGTCCATTTCCCAAAACCAGGAAAATGGACCACGGGTTAAAGACCCCCTCAAAAACGACGGTTCCTTAAAGGAATTATCCAATACAGACATTGCAGAAGAAATGGTTGTGCAGATGCAAGCCCAGAACGGATTTGATGCCAACGCCAAAATAATTCAGGCC
>DATFIL010000323.1:0-3628 GCA_035270145.1 Desulfobacter sp.
GGGATATCAGACTGTCGGTAAAATACACAATTATCGTAATCCAACCCTAATGCAATCCAGGCAGCGGCAATTTCAAGGGTGGATGCCGTTCGTTTTTGCGGATCATGGTTTTTTATCAGGGAGTGGTAATCGGCCAGGAAATAATAAGAGGTCAGGTCCTGATTTTTGCTGGATTCAACAGCCGGCCGAATAGCGCCTACATAGTTGCCAAGGTGAGGCGTACCCGAGGTGGTAATGCCTGTTAAAAAGTCTGCGTTTTTCATTTATATTCCTAATATTAATTTGGTGTTATGCAAAAAAGGGGAAGTACCAGAATCTTATCTTTTTTTCAAGCCGCGTCTTTTCGATGCCGGCAATTCTAAAGCGGGGTTTTACTGGGCCCACGAATTACCATGTTGCCACACTGCCGAGGCTATGCTATAAACCCACCTCCATAAGCTTTCAGGTCTTTGATTTCAGTGGGGATTTTGCTGAATTTAAAGTTATTGAAGAATATTAATTAAGATTTAACGGTTTACCCTCTCCGCTGTTTTGCCGGGGAGAAAGGCAAGGAGAAACTATGAAACAAACAGCTTTATTGTCGATGTTGTTATTCATCTTTTGTTGTTTTGCAGGCGCTGTTCAGGCAGAAGATACGTTGAAAATCGGTGTTCAGGCACCCATCACGGGTAAGTATGCCAATGAAGGCCAGGGAATTGATCAGGCGGTACGTCTGCTTGCAGAGCAGATCAACGCGAAAGGCGGCGTTCTTGGGAAACAGATCGAGGTTGTAAGCTGTGATGATGAAGGCACCGCAATGAAAGCAGCCATCTGTGCTAAAGATCTGGTAAACCGAGGTGTAAAGATGGTTATCGGCTCTTACACCTCGACCTGTGCAGAAGCGGCCCAGGCAACCTACTATCGTGCAGGCGTGCTGCAAACCACTGATGGCACCAGTGATTCTTTGACTGAGAACGGCTACTGGACTTTTTTTAGAAACTCCTTTCCCAACAGTGCAGAAGCCGAATTTGCTGCAAAATATCTTGTCGAAGAAAAAAAATATCAAAGAATTGCCATTCTTTCCGATTTTTCCAGCTATGCTGACGGTCTGGGAACGGCTGTGGAAAAAGCGGTTAAAGCCGTTGACGGCAACGTTATATACAGAGGCAAGATTAAATCCGGCGCCCAGAATTTTACGCCTGTTATTACCCAGATCAAATCCAAAAAGCCTGATGTATTGTTTTTTTCTGGTTATTTCAGTGATGGCGGCCTGATTCGTTCCCAGATGGTCGCGTTGGGTCTGAAGGCTGATTTTGTTGGCGGCGATTCCAATGATAACCCCGATTTCTTAAAACTTGCCGGAAAAAGTGCGCAAGGCGCTTATATCATTAACGTACCGACGCCTGAACTGCTTCCCTATGATCTTGCCAAGGATTTTCTTAAAGCCTATAAAGCTAAATATAACATGATGCCACCTTCCATCTGGACGTTGCTTAATGTTGACGGCATGCGCGCATTTATTTACGCCATGGAGCAGAATAACAGCTTTGATACTAAAAAAGCATCTGAATTTCTCCATCAGATGAAAGACTATCCCGGCATCACCGGCCCTATCTCTTTTGCCAAAGACGGCAACAGAATCGGCTCCGGTTATATGGCTTATCGTATAGAAGCAGACGGAAGTTACAAAATCGTCTTTAAATAAAGAAGTGTTTGCACAAAAAGTCACCCATCTGCAGCGTTGCAGAAAAATTTGCAATCCTGATTGCCAATTGTGATTTTGGTTGTAAATTTTTCTGCGCCTTGCATCTGGGCAACTTTTCGTCCAAACACAGGCTTCCGTTCAAAATAATGCTTAAAATCATAGTTAAAATTAAAAAATTTAATTTTACTCTGACCCCATTTTATTCTTTGATTAAAGGGCCGTCCAGCCGGACGACCCTTTGATATGCAAAAAGGATATGCAAAAATAAGCGAGATTTATTTGCCGATACGTTCAAGGGCGGCTTCAAAGACCGGCGCTGCGGGTTTACCATCTGTGGTGGTCACATTTTTAAGCCAGCCCCGGTAGGTATCGGGATGCTGTTTAAGCCAGGCCAGGCCGGCATCCCGGGGAGATAGACCTTTCTGGGTGTGCATAGAGGTCATAATCTGGTTGATCATGGCGATGGGAAAGGTGAAGTTTTTCAGGAAAGTTGCCACATTGGGCATATCTTTCTCAAACCCTTTGCGGGTGTTGGTCCAGACCGTGGCGGTCCCGTCGTTTCCGCCAAAGGTTTCCGAGGTGCTGCCGGTCAGATAGGTCATGTCAATCCGTTCGTTCATGCTGTGGGGCGCCCATCCCAAAAATACAATGGGTTTTTTTTGCTGGGCAAATGATTGAACTTGGGCCAGCATGGCCATTTCGCTGGAAGCTATCAGCTTGAATTTACCCAGGCCGAACATATTTTTGTCGATCATACTCTGGATGAGCAGGTTGCCGTCGTTGCCGGCTTCAATGCCGTAGATTTTCCAGTCAAGCGCATCGCCGAATTTTACGATATCCTTGAAATCCTTCAGCCCCTGGGCCACGCAGTAGGACGGAACGGCCAGGGTGTATTTGGCACCGGGCATATTGACCGTATACTGGATCACGCTGCCATTTTCAAAATATTTTTTCGCGATGTTGGCCATGCTCGGCATCCAGTTGCCCAGGAAAAAATCCACATCTCCTTTGGACAGGGCCAGGTAGTTGATGGGCACTGACATGGTCAGGTTTTCTGCGTCATATCCGATGCTGTCAAGAATGGCCACTGCCAGCTCGGTTTTAATGGTTACTCCGGTCCAGCCCACGTTGCCGATTCTTATTTCAGGCTTTTTGTCGGCAAAGGCTGTTCCCCAGGTAAGAACTGCTGCGATGAACACGGTGATTATGATTCGGCTTGTCTTGCGTAACATAAAATCTCCTTATATTTATTTTTAAAGTCATGGACCGGACTATTGATATGTCTCGGTCCATGGTTAGCTACTTTGGGGCGGCGCTTACCGCACCGGCGCCGTGCTTGTAATAGTCGGCAAATTCCGGTTTCAGCAACGTGTTGCCAAGAATCAGGTCTGCGGCTTTTTCAGCGATCATCATGACCGGTGAATAGATGTTGCCGTTGGTAATATATGGCATGACAGAGGCATCCACGGCATAAAGGCCTTCAGTGCCGTGAACCTGCATGGTATCCGGGTCAACAACCGCCATCTCATCTTTGCCCATTTTACAGGTGCATGAGGGATGATATGCGGTTTCGCCGTCGGCTGCCACCCAGTCAAGAATCTGCTCATCGGTCTCCACTGCAGGCCCTGGCGACAATTCTGCCTTGTTAAAGGTGTCAAACGCCGGCTGACGCATGATCTGCCGGGCGATCCTTACGGCCTCTACCCACTCTTGGCGATCCTGTTGTGTTGACAGATAGTTGAACCGCATAGACGGGTGCTGGAACGGATCCTTTGACTTGATTTTGATCTCTCCTCTGGCGTCAGAGTACATGGGGCCGATGTGAACCTGGTATCCATGGTCTGTGCTGGGAGAGGAGCCGTCGTACCGGATGGCCACGGGCAGAAAATGGAACTGGATATTGGGGTAGGGCACTGTCTCGTTACTGCGGATAAATCCGCCGGC
>DATFIL010000324.1:0-2283 GCA_035270145.1 Desulfobacter sp.
CAAAATTATTCCCCCGGTCCTGCATTCCTTTATCAGATGTTTTAATTCAGCATTAAGGGTCTGACCGTCAAACCCGAGCATCAGACGCTGACCGGCCAGATCCGGAATAGATTGAAAATTAAATTGAGTCATAACAAATTATCATATCTGCACACCCTGCAAATGCTGTTCAAGGGTTAATATTTTCGGCACATACTGGTAAAACTGTAATCAATGACAGGAAGTAATGACTGATCCCATGTTTAATGCAGTTTGGCAAGTTTTTTTTACATGCCGGGTGTTGTAAAAAAAGAGAAGGACTGATAATTAACTAAAAACTGCTAAGGAGGCAAGTAATCATGACAAAGCTATTTCTACGGATTTGTGCGGTTATTCTATTTATTATCGGGGCCACAGCGATATGCCATGCCCAGACCGCTTATGTCTCTGATATGCTCATTCTCACATTCAGGCAGGGGCCTGGCCCCGGCTACCCCGTAATCTCGGCGTTAAAAAGCGATACCCCTTTAACCATAATCAAAGAAAGCAATGGCTACCTTAAGGTGGAACTTTCATCCGGGGAGCAGGGATGGGTGGATAAAAAATATGTTGTAACAGATCCACCCAAATCAATAATTATAGACCGGTTAAAAAAAGAAAATGCCACCCTTAAAGACAAAATAAGTACATTAACGGAACAAACAGACCAGATTGCCCTGGAACAGCTTAAAAAAGAGAACCAGACCCTGACCCAAAACCTTGAAACCTTAAAATCACAATACGCTGCGCTTAAGACCGCATCTGCCAATGTAACCAATACGTTAGAGGAAAACAAACGCCTAAAAAACCGGAATGCATCTTTGTCTACCGCACTTGCCCAACAAAAGGAAGAGAGCGGATTAATGTTTAAAACCGGCATGATTAAATGGTTTATGGCCGGTGTAGGCGTGCTTCTTCTTGGCTGGGTTATTGGCCTGAGTGTATCCTCCAGGCAAGGTGGTGCAGGCTCATTGCTGGACTGATTTTTCATCTTGATCTTAAAAATGAACAAAATTCATGTCTGCGTTCAGACGTTTTTCTTAGTGGTTTTCGGATTTTCAGCACAAGGCATCTGCGAAACGTCATACACCCTGAAGCAATTGTGCCGAATAGCCAATGAAAATGCAGAAACCATCCAGATTGCCAGGGAGCAGACCTATATTGCAGAACAGGAGAAAGAGCGGGCCCTGTCCGTGCTTATTCCTTCAGCTACGCTATACGCCAGTTATCTGAATTATAAAAACGACGATTATTACACCCCTGATGTAAATACGTTCGGCGGCAAACTCACCCAGTCATTTACACTGAACGGCAGGGAACTAATCGCCTATGACGTGAGTAAAAAAGGCATTGAAAAGGCAAATTTTTCAGAACAGGCCATTAGAAGCGATTATATTTTCCAGGTGGCCCAGGCCTATATCCAGGCGGTGAATTTAAAACGACTGGTGGCGGTGGCGGATGCCGAAGTTGAGCGATTGAACACATACAGGGATTCGGTGAATGAAAAACTCACTGTGGGCAGTGTGACAAAGACTGCTCTGTTCAGAGCCCAGGCGGAATTATCAAAGGCTAAAACCAATCAGATTGTGGCACTCAATAATGTTCAGAACGCCAAAGCCGGTATTGTCAGGCTCACCGGCATCGAAGACAAGTTCTCCATCGCATCAGTGGATATCAAAAATATTGAAAATTTTTCAGTTACCCTTGAAGAGATAAAATCCCACGCCCTTGAAAACCGTTATGAGATTAAGGAAGCCTCAAAGGATGTTGATATTGCCGGTCGAACCATTGCCTATGAAAAAGGTGAGTACTGGCCCCGCATTGAGCTTGAAGGCGGCTACCGGGAAAAGGATAGCACCTATGCAGGAACCGGTACCCAAGGCGGATATGATACCGAAGAGGCATATATCCAGGCCCAACTCGTTTTTACCCTGTATGACGGCGGATTACGAAGGGCCCAGGTAAAACAGGCCCAGGCAAGGCAACGCCAGGCAACACAGTCCCTGGCCGATGAAAAGAAGGCGGTAATTCTTGAAGCAAATCAGTCTTTTCTGGAATTTAACACCGCAAAATCCACCCTGACTAATCTTGCTGACGAAGTGAAATTTGCCGAAGAAAATTATAATGCCGTTCAGATGCAGTTTAAATACGGCATGGTTGACAGTATTGATATCATGGATGCCAATACATTGCTTGTAGATGCCCAGCGGCGCATTTCCAATGCCCGCTCCTCCTTTTATCTGTCCATATTGAAGATTATATACA
>DATFIL010000325.1:0-8112 GCA_035270145.1 Desulfobacter sp.
TTTGAACATCCCCTTGAATTGCGAAAAATTGATTACAAAGAGTACCCTGTTTTTGGCTTTTTATTTGCCGAAACATCACAGGCGAATATCGGCGAATTGGAACGCATCCTCCGGTCTGATTTAAAAGAATTTATTTCTACCCGAGTTCAATGATGGAATTGGAACAAGGACCGTCTGTCCCCTATTTTCAAAACAAATAATCATGATGACACTGGGAATAACACCGTTATTTTTACACGTTGATCAGAGGTATTGCAACTTTGAATCGTACCTTCATGGAGCTGGACGATTTTTTTTGCAATGGCCAATCCAAGTCCTGAACCTCCATGGACGATTGCCCGTGATTTTTCAACTCGATAAAATTGTTCAAAAATCCGATCTATATCTTTTTCCGGAATTCCGGGACCTGTATTGGACACTTCCAGTACGATATTTTCATTTTTCTTCCATCCTTTTACAGACACGCATCCACGTTCTTCCAGATTATAGCGGATACTGTTATCAATAAGATTGATGAACAGGCGAAAAAGTTTTTCAGAATCACCGGAAAACCTCAGCGGTTCATCCATCCTGCAGTCTAATTGAATATTTTTTGCGGAAAACAGTTCTGCATAGTCGTCCAGTACCTGGTTCATCAGGGCTGCCAGGTCGACCTGCTCCCTGTTCAGGGTTTCCTGATGCTCCAGCCGTGACAAATCCAATAGTTGCTTGACCAGTTGGCTCATCCTTCGGGTGGTGTCCAATTGTTTCATTAAAAGGGTTTGGGCAGCCGGAGAATGCTCCTGATTCACCAGCATATCTTCCTGGAATAACAGCAGCCGTGTAATAGGACTTTTCAACTCATGGGAGGCATTGCCGATAAATTCCTTTTGACGCAGAAAAGAAAATTGAAGTCTGTCAAACATTTTATTCAATGAGGATGACAGATGATAGAGTTCATCCCTGGTCTTTCCCAGAGGGATGCGTTTATCCAATGATTTTTCACTGATTTCCCTGGATAGTTTAGTAATGGCTGAGACCGGGGCTATTATTTTACCGGCCAGTTTGTAGCTAACAAAAATAATAATCAATGTGCAAAACCCCAGACTGATTGCAAAAAAAAGTAATAGCTCTTCAACTTCTTCTTCTATCTTTTCAATGGGTTTGGCAATATGGACCATAATCGGTGAATTGCCAAGACGCGCTTCAATGATTTTAACCCTGAAAAAAACCTCATCGTGCTCATCCTGCTCTAACCATATCTGGTCCCTGGGGATTGTTTTTTCAACCATATAGCTGTTTTTTCGCTTTGGCAGGATATCAGTAAAACGGGTTATCCTGGACTGATACAAGGGTTTACCGTCTCTACTGGTGACCTTAATCCAGTAGTTGTCCGGACTAAACGTCATTTGGGATACATCATACCCCCCTTTTTTTCGGTAAGTTTTCTCCATCTCCTCAACAAGGACCCGGGCCATATGTTCCAACTCTTTGTCAATCAATAAAAAAGATTGTTCCAGCATTTCAAAAAATACAAAGGTTGAAAAAAAAAGGGTAAACAAGACCACTGCCACTGAAATCCATAATGTTATTTTTTTTCGTATGTTCATGGGATTTATTCTTTGTGCTCGATCTAACTGTCTTGATCTATGATGAATCCGATGCCCCGGACGGTTCTGATGAAGGCTTCGTCCTTTTTAGATTTGATTTTTCGCCTCAGATTCTTGATGTGGACATCCACAAAATTGGACATGGAAAATGGGTCGAAACTATCCCCCCATACGTGTTCGGCCATATTAAATCGTGATACGACACTTCCTTTATTATGGAGCAGAAACTCAAGAATTGAAAACTCCTTGGTTGTCAATTTAAGCTCAACTCCGTCCATGAAGACCTTCCTGCTGACCGTATCTAGCTGGAGAGAACCAGACTTTAAAACAGGGTCCTTTTGTCCGTTCCGGCGCAGCATGGCCCGGATTCTTGCCATAAGTTCGGACATGGAAAAAGGTTTGCCCAGATAATCGTCAGCACCATTGTCAAGTCCCTTTACCCGGTCCTGAACATCTCCCCGGGCGGTCAACATCAGTATGGGGGTATTGATACCAGCTGCTCGTATCTCTTTGAGCACACCCAGGCCGTCCAGCCGCGGCAGCATAACATCCAATAAGATAAGGTCGTAGGTATTCTCAAAGACCTTATCCAGGGCGGCGTCACCGTCTTCGGCAATTTCCACCCGGTAGTATTTTCTTTCCAGAGCGGATCTCAATTGATCCAGCAGCTCAGGGTCATCATCCACAATGAGAATATTCATCAGCCTTATTCCGCAAATTTTAGATTAAAAGGTCAGACCGGTCAATTTTTCCCGATCCCTATTTTTCCTGAAGCAAAACATATCCGTTGATTTCCTTTTTGGTATAAAATCTTGATTTGATATATTCTGGGATATTGTTTATCCGGGATGCTTTAACTGCCAGATAATCTTTTTGGCCATCATTGAACAAATTTTCAATCCCAGAGACCAAAGGGATTTCTTCTGCAGTGGCCCCGGAATAGAATTCAGCAGAAAATGGCCGCCGGTTCAGATAATGCAGCGTTTCACCGTGACTTATACGGTTGAAATATTTCAGCATCTTTTTTTGGCTCTTTTTGTCAGGTCCTACGCCAAAGGCCACGATATGGGATACCAGCAAAAAAAGAGTTAATATAACTCCGGAAGTCTTCAGCAGGCCTTTGTCTGCCAAGGGGTGCCCCTGGATAACCTCAGCGGCAAGGAGGGCAAAAGCCGGAATGCCGGGTAATACATAGGCCCAAAGAATATTGCCGGCCAAAGTAAAGAAAATCATGGGGGAAACTGTCCAGACGGCAAGGTATGCATACCACTCTTTAGATCTCCCGACCTTTGCCGAAAGCGACTGTCGGATCTTTTTTTTTATAAGCATATATGGAAGAAAAGCCGACCAAGGCAATGCACATACCAGCCAAA
This sequence comes from Desulfobacter sp., assembly GCA_035270145.1. Classification (GTDB taxonomy): domain Bacteria; phylum Desulfobacterota; class Desulfobacteria; order Desulfobacterales; family Desulfobacteraceae; genus Desulfobacter. The sequence goes on from DATFIL010000325.1 coordinate 2,963, forward strand.
ATCCCCAGATCATACCTTTGGGCTGGGAATGGGCGGACCCGTACAGGTCCCCTTCCCACCCCGGAACAAGAAATCGATTCCAATGCTCTCCTATGATGAAATATTCCAAAAATCCCGGTGTTTTAATCTCTGCGGCGATATACCAGGGCAAGGTGAGTATCGCTGTCAGCACAATCCCTGTTGTCCACGGCAGCGTCACGAGCAGACGCCATTTTTTCTGAATAATCGCCCAGGACAAGACAGGAAAAAATACCAATACAGCCGCCACGGGTCCTTTGGCCATCAAGCCGATGGAAAGGCCGATAAAAAAAAGATGGCCCCAGATCCAAGCGGCTTTTTTATCTGAAGTCATGTTACGCCAAAATGCAACCATGCTCAACGTCGTTCCCGCCAACAGGCAGTGATCGGTCATAACGGCCCCACTGCTGATCCAGAATATAACAGTGGAAGCCAGAATCACGCAGGCGACCAGGGCCGTATTTTTTTCTGCCTGATCCTGTCCAAGGCTGAACACCATTGCAATAATGATAACACCCAGAAGAAAAGAGGGCAGCCGGGCGCTGAATTCATGAATGCCGAAAATTTTAAAACTGGCTGCCGTGAGCCAGAAGGAAAGCGGAGGCTTTCCCCAAAACGGTACACCTTTTTCAAATTGGGGGGTGATCCAGTCGCCTGTCTCAAGCATTAACCTGCCCATTTCACCGTACCGGGCCTCTGTGGTGTCCGCAAGAGGATATGCCCCGAGAAATAACAGGCGTACCAGCATAATACTGATCAGTATGAGCCACAATGTGGTTTGGCTGGAAAATTTAAAATTCATCTAATGCTCCTGTGGATGTGCTTATTTGCCGGTGCAAAAGCGGCTGAAGGCCCTTCATAAATTTCTTTTATGATATAAAGTGGACGGTTTTTGGTTTCCATGAAGATCCTGCCAATATATTCGCCGGCAATACCTATGGACAGCAGTTGAAGCCCGCCCAGAAACAGGATGATAATGACCAGGGTGGGAAATCCCCGGACCGGGTCACCGTAAATAAGCGTCCTTAACAGGATAAAAAGCCCATACCCGAATGCAGCCAGGGAAACCAGCATTCCCAGAAAGCTTGAAAGACGCAGAGGGATAACCGTATATGAGGTAATGCCCTCAACCGCAAGGTTAAACAACCCCCAATAATTCCACTTGCTTTTTCCGGAAAATCTTGGGTCCCGGTGATAAAAGACCTCTTTTACGGGGAAACCGATCCAGGCAAACATTCCTTTCATGAACCGGTTCCGTTCGGGCATGCGTTTCAGGGCATCTACGGCCCTGCGGCTTAACAGGCGAAAATCCCCTACATTTTCGGGCATTTTAACCGGCCCCAAAAGTGCCATGAGTCTGTAGAAGAGCCGGGCTGTTATTTTTTTCAAAAATGTTTCCCCGGCCCTTGAGTTTCTCCGCATATTGACCACGTCGTATCCCTGCTGCCAATACCTGACCATCTGAGGTATCAGTCTTGGCGGATCCTGGAGGTCGGCATCAATAATGATGACAGCATCTCCTTTGGCGATGTTGATGCCTGCGGTCATGGCCGCTTCTTTACCGAAATTCCTTGAAAATTCGATAAGCGTAACATTGTGGGCGCGGGCGGCTACCTGTTTTAAAATAGACATGGATTTGTCTTTGCTGCCGTCGTTGACATAAATAATCTGAGTTCTGCTGACCGGGATTCCGGCCAAGGCGGTTTCAAGACGGTGATGAAAGGATAAAATCACACTAGCCTCGTTGTAAACCGGAACTACGATGGTCAGCATCTGCTTCTGCAGATCAGACCGTAACGGAACAATTCTCTTTGTATACTCGTTTAGCATTTTTTTCCTTAAAACACCCACAGCCGACTGACAAAAAAACCGAACATAAATTGGCCCGATGTTGCCGCCACTTGGGATAGAGGTAAGGGGAGTGAAAAATAATTCAGGGCACAGCCCAAAAGCAGGGTGTTCAAACAGAGACCGACGCATGCCATGGGTAAAAATCGTTTAAGCGCATTAAAATGTGTTTTCGGGCTGGAAAATGTCAGGTAATAGTTTATCAGGTAAACCAGAGCAGCCCCCAGGATCATGCCGCATCCGGAAGCAGCCAGAGGGGGAACCCCACGATTCACCATGGCCATGAGCAGGAAATAGTGGCAGACTGTCCCTATTCCTCCGCCGACTGCAAATTTGACAAGCTGGGCAATCATTCGCATGTCTACTCCGCACCATTAAAATCCATTGATAGTATCACTTGTAAGGTCCCGATTTACTGAAGCCTGTAGTTTCGGTTATTGTAGCTCCAAGATGCCCACAACGAATGGGCCAAAGCTTTTTCAACCAAAGAAGCGTCCAAGTCTTCTTCGGCGAGGCGCATGCCGTTATATCTGAACTGGCGATATTTTTTCCCGGGCTGAAGTACCATTACACGCTCTCCTTCCCAATATGCATAGTTGTTGTAAAATTGCATCATGGCCCTACCCACGACGCCTTCGGGCATGTCCAATAAGTTACGCCCAAGCATTGGGGTTTTTTCTTGAAACCCCATGAGTGATAAGAGTGTTGGCGGGAGATCGGCCTGGCTGGCCAGGTTGTTGTTAACCCCAGGTTTTACTCCAGGACCGATGATCAGAGCGGGGATGTGAAACCGTTCGATGGGGACAAGTGCCTCCCCATAAACACGAGAGTTGTGATCTGCCACCACAAGAAAGAGGGTGTGATCCCAATACGAACTATTCCGGGCCATTTCAAAAAAACGGCCGATTGCGTAATCTGCATATTTTACAGCATTGTTTACCGTAGCCGCGGGCGTTTCATACAACTCGATTGTGTTTTCGGGGAATTCAAAGGGTGAGTGGTTACTGGAAGTGAAGACGAGGGTGAACGATGGCTCTTTTCCGTCAGCATCGAGGATCTCATGGGTCTTGGCAAACAGATCTTCGTCGCACACCCCCCAGGAGCCTTTAAACGTGTAATTGGAAAAATCCTTTTCCTCTATGACGTCATCAAATCCATTACCCAGGAAAAAACGTTTCATATCGTCGAAGTTTGCATTGCCTCCGTAAACGAATCGTGTCTTGTATCCCTCCCTTTTTAAAAACGAGGCAAGGGAAAAAAAGCCACTTTGAGATTTTCCCAGTTTAACCACACTTCGCCCAGGTGTCGGAAAAAAACCGGTAACAACAGCCTCTATTCCCCGGACGGAACGGGTCCCTGTTGCATACAGCCGGTCAAAAAAAAGTCCCTCTTTGCAAAGGATATCCAGGTTCGGCGTTAAAGGTAATCCCCCCATCCGCCCTACAAATTCAGCACCTAAACTCTCCTCAAGGATAATAACAAGGTTTTGAGGGGAACTGCGCGTCACAACCGGAGAAAACGAGTGACGGGTAGGGATGGTATCGCTGGTAAAGGCGTTGGTATCTCCGGTGGCAGTTTTCTGAACCACATCAAGCATTTTGTTCACAGCCATTTTTCCATACATTTTTTCTACATCCGCTTCGTCAATCGTGCGGTAAGCAGCATAGAGCATACTGTAGGCTGATGAAAGCGTGAGGCTGTTAACCAGTTGGTCGGCAGCAAAAGCGACAGTGCTTGGATTGGCCGGTCTGTGCCCTAAAGAAGACCGTGCCCCTGCAAAAATCAAAAGGCCCACAAGTGGAAAGGCAAACAGACGAGCCGGCACGCCCCAGCCAGATGGAAAATTTGCCAATTTCGGATAATGGCGCCGGGTAAAAATCAAGATCAGCATTGCCACCAAGCCACCGAGGAAAAGCTCAACCTTGTAGCCCTTTAAAAGCATTGTTGCCACCTCTTTGGGATATACGAGATACTCTATAAAAATACGATTTGGGCGTGTATCATATTCCGAAATAAAAAAAGGCGTGGCCACTTCCATTAAAACTAGAAAAAACAGGCAGCAAGAAAACCAAAGGCAGGAGAAGAATTTCCATACGCTGTGGGTAGGTCTGAATCCGTTTAACAGGGGAGCCAATAAAGCAGGCAGAAACAGAAGGTAACACAGTAAAATTGTGTCCATTCTGATGCCTGAAATAAGAATTCGAAGGGAATCATTAACCCCTCCCACCCGGGGCATCTGCCAGCACACCAACAGGAATCTGCATACGGTTAGGGTAAGATAGCCTTCTACCATAAAAACAAAGATGGAGCGCCAAGGACTATCTGCAGCAAATGAGATCCAATTTTTTATCCTCAAGTTTCGTTTATCTTCTTCAATAGCCATTTAAACCATTTCCCTTCTAAAATTTTTCAATTCCACGGCTAATAAACATTGAAAATGTGTCTGGGTCAGGAATGTACCACGGCTATTATGAAGAAATTGTGAGGACCGTCTTTTGCCGTTTTTTGAGTCGCTTTTTTCGGGGCAATTCCTTGCAATCCAGTACATATGAAGCATTTACAAAGGGCGTTCGATGCTTTTGTTAAAGCTCAGTCCTTAGTATCTTCCATCGGCTTATGTGCCAATTTCTGTCACTCGATAATCCAGTTTTTGTTAATTTGCCCAATTTCGGCGTTGGAAAAAATTTTTAATCCTCAAAATATGTTGTATATTCCTCCGGTTAAAAATTGTTTCCGCCTTGAATTTGAACAAATTCCCTAAAAACTGGATCATCGAGTGTCAGGCATTAAACCCGTTTTCGCATATATTCAGACCCAATTTTTTTCAGGTGTCCTGCCGGAAGATACCGATAACAGCCCGTCCCGGATGTACAGAAACTAACAAGCCCAGCACAACACGATTCAAATCAGCGACCCAAAAATCTAAATACAACCGCACCGGCAACTGACACACATGCACTCATCAAAAAGAGAAGGGCGCCATATTCCTCATACAAATAGCCGTTCAGCAGAAAACCGGCCATCATGCCGAGGCCGTAAGAGACGGCATTATTGGCAGCCTGCCCCAGGGTACGCGTCTCCCCGGTTGAAAGCCGATCCATATACAGGATGGAGGCCACATGAAATGTCCCGTAGGTAAATGCATGCAGCACCTGAGCTATCATGATTTCAGTCACTGTGACCGCACGCCATAAAAGGCACCACCGGAGTGCCGCAACCAAACAGGAAAAGAAGATCACATTTTCAAGGGAGATATATTTTAAAATCCTGCCGGAGTTGATCAT
>DATFIL010000326.1:0-3707 GCA_035270145.1 Desulfobacter sp.
TACCGGTAATGCTCTCTGATTTTTCTTCCAGCGAAGCTTGAATTTCCTTGATCACCGCATCCTGAACTTCCTTTTTGGACAACGGCAACCCCGATTGTCTGGCGATCCATGTAGATTCAAGAGAAGTAACACAGCCATCACCATTCTTTCCAAGACCGGACATCGAAGCAACAGCATAGGCGAACTGGATCAATGCCGCGATATTTCTATCTTTTTCCGGTGCCAAATCCGGATTTTGGTAGAATTCAACACCAGTACAAACCCGGGAAGGAATATGCCAGATCCCAAACAATGTTGATGCGATATTCGTGTCTGTCGTTCCAAATTCATCCAGTTCCACAGCATGAACAGATAATTTTAATCTGGCAGCTGTTTGAATACATTTTGAAAATTCAAAAGGATATTGAATTGCAAGAATTAATTTTCCAATACCATGAAGCAACCCTGCAATATAAAGCTCACCCGGATTGACATCCATGCCCAGATTCGGATGCCCCAGACGTCTTGCTGCATTGGCGCAAGCCCATGAAAAAGCCCAATACTCTTGGGCTTGAAATCCCTCTATTTCAGGAATTTTTGGAAACATACGCCGGAAAAAATACAGGTTGGCGGCATCAATGGTCTCTTGAAGCCCGATACGCGCAATGGCTGACCGCAAACTGTAAATCTCATCAACGCCCTTGAAATAGACGGAATTTGCCAATTGAAGAATCATGGATAAAAGCCCTGGATCCGAATCAATGATCTCTACAAAATCACCCACTTGTATATCATCAATTGGTTTTCGAATTAGGGACATCAGCTTCGGCCCATTGGCAGGCATGGGAGGTATTTTAAATTTTGAATTTAAAATATCCAATACGATGGCATTGGCAATGGTTTCTTCTCCCTGTGTTGTTTCTTTGGTCGTCATATTACTCCTGCTTAATCCAATACCGGGCCCACGGACATCGTTCTTTGTATGGATAGCGGATCAATTCCGTAGCAAGAATGTGAAAATCCTTGTGCCTGATGATCAAATAAGAAACTACCTTTTTTCCTTTTAAATCCCTTAATCCCATGGCAACGTACAAGGTCTGGTACTGCCCTTGAACATCACACTTAACCGTCCCAGTAAGAATGGTGATATCCAGTTCCCTGGTAACATTAAAAAGATTCACCATAATTACAGTAAATTTTTTTCCTTTAAAATACTTTTCAGCATCTGTCCGGGTGAGCTCGCATTGAATAAAATTTTTAAATCCGGCCTCCAGTTCATAAAACGCCTGGTCGGCCCCACGTCCGTTTCCCGGAGCCATTAGAAAAAGGATAAATATGGCACTGCAAATTTTTGTGATCTTTTCCATTTTATCCATTTACAGGTTGTTCCGCAGTTTCCTTCTCAGGCTTGATCAAGGTTTTTATGGTCTGTTGAAGACGGTTCAGTGCCACGGGTGTGACCTTAACTGTCCCGGCCCCTGAAAATCTTGACAGATATTGCCGCTTTAGATTTTCGTTATGATAGCCGGTTTCTACAAGTATAGGTATTTTGTGACCAAGCTGGAGCAATTTATCGACAAAGGCCTCAGAGCCCATACCAGGCATATCGTAATTCACAATGATCATTTTAAATTTTTCAGGCTGATTTCTAAATATTCCTAAAGCTGATTCAGGATCTCCTGAAATCATACCGATATATCCCATACGCTTAACCACAGTATCAATCAGTTCACTGCGTTTATTATTTTGATCCAGTACGAGAATATTTTCCTGGCCGGCTATAATCAAGGCCTGTGTGTCCGACACATCCTTCGGCTCAAAAACATGGCTGCCTTTCATTGACCAGGTTGCAGGATTAAAGGGATGAACATTTGTCACATCGGTTTCGTATACTTTTGAAGAAATAAACAAATCGTTTTCAGTATCAGGAACCTTGACAATGAAACCTTTATCCTGGGCAACATACCGGCGCAGCCATTTCCGGTATTCATGCTGTTCCCCGGTGAGCACCAGCATCTTTAAGCCCGCATGAGAACGCACCTGAAAAGAATGATAAATCATGGGCGTTTTGGCATATTCTTCCTGGTTCTCCATGTAGTTTTCCTCTACAAATTCAACCATGAAATCCCTGGCCCGGCAGGGCACTGCCGTTACAATCAAGACAAGCATCAGGATAAGGGCCATGGCCCTGAAATAATGTATCATAACTGTCTTTCCTCAAATTCCTGGGGATCATACACCAGCTATAGGCTGACCCACCCAAGCTCAACCCACAACGACAAATGAACATAATTCATTCGATTATTTTGACTTTGATCTAGTTCATACCATCGGCATAAACTCCGGAATTCTTGATTATACCCGTCCGTGAATATTTCAACTCTTAATTTTACAACAGTGTTTTGGACAAAACAAACAGCAGACTGTAAAAAATAGTTAATATCAGTACACGATTCCGGTGATCTGTGCTGCGTCGACCCCGGTACCGGGAAAGCAAAAGCCCGGCAGCATTGATCAGGGTTCCTGCACCCAGCACATCAACAAGGAAACGGACATAATTCTGATCCCAGTAACGCCTTAATTTCAGATGGTAGAAACGATCAAAAAAGGTTTCAAATTCGGGCTGGGCCCTGTGAAAAATAAGAATGGCAGCAATCAATCCTGCACAGGCAGCGATATTCATCCAGATAAAAACCAGACCGAAAAAATCGGTGGATTTGCGTCTGTTTGCTTGTTTTCTCTTTTCCGTCATACAGTTGGCGCATCTTTGTCAGAGTTAATTCCGACCATGGGCCTTACACTTGATGATCGAGTTACAGAAAATCCCTTATATGGGCTTGGGCTTTGAACCTGCGCGTAATCATTTCAATAATCTCCTCGGCACTGGTCTCTATGGGCTTATTGCTCACATTGATCATAGAAAAGCCTTTGGTAATATAATATTTCTGGGCGTGCTCAATCTCCTTTTCAATTTCATCTTTTCCGGAATAGGCATAAATATCCTTTGCCCCCAGGCTTTCCTGGCGCATTCGCCTGTGAGCCAGCAGCTGTTCCTGGCTGATATTCAATGCAAACACCCGGCGCCGGTCCACAAGATCCAGACTCTGGGGCATGGGAACACCCGGTACAAAAGGAATATTGGCCACCTTCCACCCCAAAACGCTCATGTACATTGACAATGGTGTTTTACCGGCCCTGGACAGTCCGATTAACACAATTTCGGCCTGGATTAAACTCTCCGGATTCAAACCGTCATCATGGGCCAGGGCAAAATCAATGGCAGACACCTGTTCTAAGTTCACCAGGTGAATCTCCCTATATAACCCCGGGGTTTCCAGCGGCGGTCGTTCAAGAAATGTTTCTATTTTTGAAATAATGGGCCCCATCAGATCAATGGTGACAATATGATTGTCCATGCCCTGGCGCGTGAGGTACCTGCGAAGGTTAGAATCAACAATGGTATGAACGATAATACTTTCAATATCCTTGACCTTATCGATGAGATCATCGACTTGGCTTTCTGTACGTATCCTGGGGACTTTTACAACAGTAATATTGGAATCGGGAAACTGTACAAGGGTGGATTCCACGAGATGAAAGGCGTTCACGCCCTCTCCGCAGGAGACGATGTATATCATCTGGAATTTGCCCGATCCAAGCATGTCTTTCATAAAATAAAGCCTTTATCATATCAGCGTTTTAAATTATAGCAGCCATAGGCCGACCTA
>DATFIL010000327.1:0-4981 GCA_035270145.1 Desulfobacter sp.
ACAATTATTCATAGACCAGATGACAATTACACTCTGTATCCTAACGACAACTATAAAGATTGAAAAATTCTTCTTTGAGCCACCTCCTTGATAAATTGTAGATTAAAATTTTATCCAAAAAACCTTCTTGCAAAATTTGAAATAGACCTCCTTGTCGGTTGTTTCTTGATAATATTTTATTGAATTTTATGCCTCCCGTGGTAATATCCATTTGCCAGCTCGGAGGATAGGGCATATTCCGTTTTTTGAAGTATTCCGATGATTTTTCAAATCATGCTGAATATTTTGTAGACGTAACACCGTTACTATCCTTTTGGCTAAAAAATCGGAATATTATATTCTCCTATGATGACCACATTGATCTATGCCCGCGCAGACAACGAGATGAAGCGCAAAGCCATTGATAGTGCATCTGAGAGTGATCACGATAATCCATGGATACCCTTTCAGGCTAAATCAAGGTGTTTAGAAGATATGGTTATGATTACTATAGACCAATAATTTTAAACGCTTTTTTTATCGTTCTGTTCAAATAGACTTCCTGTCTCCTATTTCCAAGATGGTTTTTCCAGTTTTGTCTTTCAGTGATAATTCGTTGGGAGATTTCAGCCTGGGTAAATCCTTTTCTGCAAAGAGCTAATGCATAGGCAAAATCAGTTGCAGATTCGTCTCCTTTGTCATAATGAGACCGGGTAAGATTATTCTTATTATGACACACGCCCCCCCGGGGTAGAGGGGAAAGGTTTCCTTGTATAGTGGGTGACAGGCATATTTCAGGGATAGTCGCTTGATGTTTCCAGTCAATCCAGATCAGCTTTGCCAGAGGATATTGTCCTGATGGTGTTCTATATTTTTCTTTTCTATTTCTAAACCCAGGGCATCTTCCCCATCGGTTGTGGGGATCAGCACCAGGGTCACTATTCAGCCTTTTTAACCAGTACCTCTTCTCATCAAGAAGTAATGATCTGTTGGAGTGTATCCAGACCTGATAGTTGCCAGGAGAGGTTTCAACAACCATTCTGCCTTTTTTAAAATGACTGGGGGTTGATTTGTGATGATTTTTAAGCTGATGGAGATTGAGGTCATCGACAAGCATATAATAAGGTTCAATATTCTGATCCGGTTTTATCAGTATATGTCTGCCATTGGCATTTTCAGCTTTTAGATAGGCGATGTTTTTTGTTTCAGGCGTTACAATCCATCTGCCTTTTATTGCATCAAGAACAGCAAGGTGGAAGTGGTTAAAAAAAAATCTGTTGATTTTCGAAAAAATAGTTTCCATTGGGTTTTGCGGAAGTGCAAAGGGAGCACTTCCGCTGTATTCTTTACAAATGGTTTGCTATCCTTTTATCAGGATTCTTCTTTTGTCATATGAAACCGTTTTTTATAAAACTCCTGGAAAATCAGGCTGTCACGGTTGTTTTATTGGAGGATGGCTTCTTTGCTCTGGGAGCAGGTTTCCTTGAAAAGGTTTCCAAAAAAAGTTTTTCATTCAGCTGAGGAAATTCCTTTTCAAATCCAGCCTCAAGAAGCTCTGCTGCCATATTGTTGAGAAGCCTCAGATTCCCTGCACAATGATCAACAAGGGTTTTGATGAGCGTGGTGGTCATGAGCTGAGGTACTCCTGCCTGGTTCAAAGAATGCTCCATATAGTCGACAAGATCTTCTCTGCTGTAAGGATCAAATTTTAACCGGAGCTGGATTCTGCTGCCAAGGGATAGAAGCGCTCTTGTCCTGAAGCGTTCCGGCAACCTGGTGTCCCCACAGATAACTGTCGTTAAAAGATTTTGGGAATCAAAATCAGAACTGCTCAACAACCGGAGTTCATTAAGGCATCCCGTAAGCATTTCCTGGGCTTCGTCAATGAGCAGAACAGGCCTGAACAAAGTTGCTTTTCTGTGATTTTTCCAACGCGCCCTCAGGTCTTTGAACCCGCCGTATCGATTGGCCGGTGTAAGATCAACTCCGAATAACGAGCCCAATTCACGATAAAAATCTCCCACACTGCTTTGGGGACGTTCCATTACGCCAACAACCACTTCTTCAAGTCTGGAAAACTGGTGGTCTATTACTTGAAGCGTCTTTGATTTGCCAAGACCGGGTTCTCCGGTGACAAGGGCAAATCCGCCGTTCATGGCCATTTTTTCAAGGCGGTAGATAAAATTATCTGCCTGGGAAGTGTGCCATAATGATTCTACAGGGGTACCTGGCTGAAAAGGATTCCATTTAAGGCCAAAAAAAGCTAAAAGTTGTTTGTTGTTTTTTATCATTTGTCTCTCCTTTTTAGTCTTTTGAAATCAAAGCTGCAGGCATTCCTGTTTCTGCATATTCAGCCATGAGCTTTCTTAACAGTGCAGGCTCTGTTTCGTTTGAGGTGTCAGCGGGCAATTTAATCTCCTCCGGTATTGATCTTAAACGTCTTTTTCCTGATGCATTTTTTGTTTTGTCCTGGGGAAAAATTGCAGCCAGGTAATTTCCTGTTCTATCATCTACAAGCCAGGCAATTGACTTGTCCCAGCTTGCAAAACATACATGAAGCTGTTTTATATGATTGAAGCGGGAAGGAATCTCAAACCTGATGCCCTGGATGGATATGGTACCATCAGACTGACGCTGCTTTCTTGATTCACGAATCGTAAAGGCACGTTTTACCTGCTCTTCATCAGGAGCCGGACGGGATACATCTTTGCCTTCACTGAAACGTTTTATAGGAGACATCTCAATTTCGTTATGTTTTCTTTTGTTGTATTCCATTTCAACCCATGCCTGTGTGGTATTGTTTAAATACGCCAGGGTTAATGGTTCCACCTGCTGAACCATGGCAAGCAGCCTGCCTTCAAGATTACCCCAGAAGGATTCCTGCTTCCCGTTTTGATACGGACTATAGGGGAGGGTTGTCTCATGTGTAATGCTGAGTCTTGTAAGTCCGTTACGGGTCTCATGGGCAATCATGGCAGCACCATTGTCTGTCATCAGAGCCCTGGGAAGGCCTCTTTTAAAGAATGCCTGGATTAAAGCATGAATTAAAACTTCGGCGGTTTCATGTAAATACCATTGGATATGGCAACACAGACGTGAATAATCATCAAGAATACACAATGCCTTTGGTGTATGCCATTCTCCATTGGAGTCGGCAACCCTTCTGCTGCATTCATGGAAATCCAGATGCCAGAGCTGGTTGCAATAACTTGCTTCAAAACTGCGAATTTCAAAATTCTCAAACCGCTCTAAAGCGGCTTTCTGTCCCTGGGTCTGGTTTTTCTTTTTGGAGGCTTTTTTGACCCATCCTTTTTTCTTCATACATCTTCTGATAGTTGAATAGGATGGAGGAGCAGCCTCAAAATTTTCCTGTTTCTCAATCGTGGCAGCAAGATTATCCGTATGAAGCTGGTAGCTCCAGCTGGGATAAGTTGAATACTGCTTTCCGAGAAGAATAAGCATATTTGAGGTTATTGACAGGGACTGGCCGATATCTGAACGGATTTTCCGGCCCAATGCGATAATGGGATCCTGTGAGTTTTTGGCTTTGTAATACCAACTTTCAATAGTTGAAAAATGAAATGTGGTAAAAGCGCCGGTTACAGGATGCATATAGCATTGGTTGGCCAGTTCTTTCAGCTTTTGTTGCAGCTCCCCCTTTGCTGGTGGTCTCGCAATCAAAACACCAACAACTGAGAAGCGAAACTGCGCCCAAACATCTACGGGACTTTCGGTTTTACTGCTCATAATTCTGGTTCCTTTTATTTTTTGGGGGTCATTTTTTCAAAACCCCGGTTAAAAATTCAGGAACCCTTTTTAAACCATCTGATTTCTGGAGGAAATGTTCATCTTCTGCGTGAGATCATTCTTCCCTTATTTTCCAGTAAAAATCAGACCCTCTGCTCAGAAATTTCAGGCAGGAGACAAGCGCTTCCTGCCCAGAAGCCTTGAGGTTAAGAAAATAATTGATAAGGTTTGATGGCAGTTCATCATTTTTCAGGCTGGCAATGACCTGCCCCCGAATCCGTTTCCATTCCCTGCTGAACGGGAACTCTTCTTTGTAATAGTGAAGCCATCTGGTAATGGTATTTCGGGAGACGTTGAACATCTTTGACAATTTGAAAATATTGATGTCTGAGTGCTTTGGCTGCTGCCGTTCTGAAATAATGATCAAAATAAAAGCATGCCAGTAAACTTTTCTGCCATTAAAACGGCAGGAAGGAACTTTTACTCTGCGTCTGCATCCTTTAGCACCGCAGCAGAGGCTGAATTGAAGAAGATACTTTTCCGGGATATCATCAGGTCCTCCTCTTGGCTTGCGCAAATAGTTTGCATAATGAAGAGGGCCACCGCAGTGCGGGCATGGTTTTGCTTGATATTGTTCAGCGATTTTTTTATCAATTTTATAGAGAATGCAAAATAGACTTTTTTTTTTGAGGAGTTTTGATAACATAGTTCCTGCCTTTATTGGGTTTTAGGTTAGGCAGGAGTTCCTTTAATTATTTGCAAGGTAATCGCGGGAGCTCCTGTCTCAAACTTGATATATCTTGCAAATTTTTTAACTTTTTTCCAATAATTTTTGTGATCACTCTCAGAGGGAGATTGTGAAATGTAATATGGGGAAAAATTTTGCAGACACCTTGAGTATTATTGAGGGGTATGAGAATCAAGTATCGGGTAAGGAAACTTGAACCTGACAGCTTTCAGCATGGGAACCCATACCATGAACATAGAAAACCGCTTTCACAATAGGCCGATAAAGATAAAAAAATCAACTGTCGCTGTTTTCAGGATAACCTTATTGACGGCTGTGGTTTTATTTTCAATATGGCGCATGTCTGTTTCTGCCGAGGAATTTCCAAACCAAGTCCTGATGATTACATCCTATCATCAGGGTGACAGCTGGAATGATGCCATTGTATCCGGTGTACAAGAGACCTTTTCCAAACACACAAACCAGATCACCCTCTTTACCGAACATCTGGACATGCGCCGAAACAAT
>DATFIL010000328.1:0-5783 GCA_035270145.1 Desulfobacter sp.
TATGATCTTTCCCTGGCTGCCTCCAGGATCGGTCCGGTGCTTGAAATCGGTTCCTATTGCGGGCGGTCTGCCGTCATTATCGGATCGGCCTGCAAACTAAACAGCGGCATTTTATTTTCCATCGACCATCATACAGGCTCCGAAGAGCAACAACCGGGTGAACAATATTTTGATCCGGACCTCTACGATGAGAAAACGTTAAGCGTTAATACCTTTCCGTTGTTTCGTCAGACGCTTTTACTGGCAGGCTTAAAAGATACGGTGGTGCCCATTGTCTGTACCTCAAAAACAGCAGGCCGTATGTGGAAAACACCGCTTTCCATGGTCTTCATCGACGGCGGGCACTCCTTTGAGGCGGCACATACGGATTTTCTGACCTGGGCACCTCATATTATTTCGGGTGGATTTCTGGTCATCCATGATATATTTTTTAATCCCGAAGACGGGGGGCAGTCCCCGCGCCAGGTGTATGAAGAGGCCCTGGCAACCGGGCATTATGAAGCGCTTGAGATGACCAAAACCTTAGGCGTATTGCGGGTGAACCACGGAAACCACGGAAGAACACGGAAATGAATTTCAAGGCTGGTCTTAACTTTCAGTGCTTTCCGTGTCTTCCGTGGTTATAATGCGAATCTGATACCCTTAACTTTTTTTGCGCTTTCTCATTTTTTCTAATACAGATTTAAATTTCTCACAAGGATCGTCATAGGATGCGCGCTGGGTGAACCACAGGAAATCGGCAGGGGGCACCGGATCAAAGCCTTCAAGGGACAGGGGCTTTAAATACTGCGCCAGGTCCGTTGGTTCTCTTTCTATCTCCGTGATGGCTATATTTGTCTGGGTTGCGGTCGGTTTCAGGTGATGTACCCGGTCTAAAACACCTAACCCATATTCGGTATGGCCTGCCCCTATTATGATGACAACTGGTCCTGTCTTTCGTCCTGCTTCATCGCGGTCTTGGGTTTGCACAGCATTGAACAGTTCAACCACGGACAGGGCCATCCGGTCATTGCGTGCGACCCAGGTATCATAAAGTCGATCTGTCATTTGAGCATGATCCATGCCGCAATGTACCGATACAAAAATCGATTTCATGTACGATTCATATGCGGTGTTTGAAAGTCCTGTGGAAAATAACTGCACCAATTCAATGGGGGACAGACCGTCAAGTCCTTTGCGGGTAATCCGGCGCTTTTGGGTAGCGGACAGATCAAGGCCGGCGGCAGGAAAGTTGTTATCTGCCGCAAGCCTTATCAGATCCCAGTAATACCCCCACATGGTGTCGGATTGCTTTTCCCATCCAAGTTTTTCCCGGATCCGTTGTTCAACGGCGTTTTCCATCTTGGGGGAATGCGTTTTTTTGCCGACATCCACCAGGTTGAGCAGCAAAGGGGTATCTTGGTATGAAAAAAATTCAAATCCAAGGATTGGTGCGTGTCCCTGGTCAATGAGGGCCTGGATAATCCGGTGCTGGATGGCATGGTGCATGGGATTATCGTGTTTTTCGGATAGATAGATTATATCGCTGTGGATAAGTGTATCCATAAGGCCGGCAAAGCGCACAGGTTCCCCGGTGTCCCCTTTGACCACGGTGCCAATTAACGGATCATCGCGCATGGCAATTTTGGCCGTTGTGGCACAACCGCAGAACAGACAAAGTACGACCCCAAGCACAGGGTAGATCAGACGTTGCATGACGCTCCTTTTTTTCTTGCTCGTGCTCTTAATCCTGCTCCTGCTCGAATTCATAGTCTGGAGCAAGAGCAGGAACAAGAGCATGACTACGTATCAATTCATTTGCGATGAATTTTAATCTCCGTCAAGCAACCGTCCAAGGCCACCTAAGACAGAACCTTCCCCTTTAGATGAGCCCCCGGAACTTGGTGCATGGCTGATGATGCGGTCTGCCAGGCGGGAGAATGGCAGGCTTTGCAGATAAATGCTGCCGTGTCCTTCCAGTGTGGCCAGAAACAAACCTTCACCGCCGAAAAACATGGATTTAAGCCCGCCGGCCTGCTGGATGTCATATTCAATTCCCCGGGAAAAGGCCACAATGCAGCCGGTATCCACCATCAGCCTTTCGCCGTTCAGCTCTTTTTTAACGATGGTGCCGCCGGCATGAACAAATGCCATGCCGTCACCTTCCAGACGCTGGAGAATAAACCCTTCGCCACCGAAAAAACCGGAGCCAAGTTTTTGGTTAAAGGTAATGGAAACTTTTGTGCCAAGGGCGGCGCATAAAAATGCATCTTTCTGACAGATCAGCTGCCCGCCGATGGCAGCCATGTTAACAGGAATAATTTTTCCAGGATAGGGTGCGGAAAAGGCCACTCTTTTTTTGTCGTATGCCTGGTTGGTAAAATGGGTGAGAAACATGCTTTCGCCGGTGAGTGCCCGTTTGCCTGCGCTAAAGAGTTTGCCCATAAGCCCTTTGTCTGCAGAGGAACCGTCCCCCATTTTGGCCTCAAACTCGATGCCTTGTTCCATCCAGTTCATAGCCCCGGCCTCGGCAATTACGGTTTCACCGGGATCCAGTTCCACCTCAACGGCCTGCATGTCATCCCCGAAAATTTCGTAATCCACTTCATGGCATTGCATCGTTTTCCTCCTTCTTATTTGACAGGTAGGTAAAATTTCCATGGCCCTAATCTCACAGGAATCCATCCTGGAATAAAAAACGGGCTGAAACCTATATCTGATTCCAGCCCGTATCGTTTGTCTGTGGCGGAGAAGGAGAGATTCGAACTCTCGGTGGAGTATAACCCCCACACTCGCTTAGCAGGCGAGCACCTTCAGCCACTCGGTCACTTCTCCACAAATTATTTTTTTGGCGGAGGAGGTAGGATTCGAACCCACGAGGCTTTAACACCTAACGGTTTTCAAGACCGCCGCCTTCAGCCGCTCGGCCACTCCTCCAAAAATCAACCCGGATAATATAACACCCCATCGCTGATGGGTCAATTAAAAAATTTGTTTAATTCTGTGATTGACAGGGGAATTGGTTGGACTATATTAAGAAGTTTCAAGTTAATGGATGATAACAGGAGAATCCAATGAAACAGAAAATCAGGTTTGAAAAAAATATAAAGGACAATATACTCACTGTCCTCGAATCTGCTGAGGTAGATCCGGGTGTGATTTTGCCTTTGCATGAAGAAGACTATGACCTTGATGCCATCAGTGCGGCGTGTAAAGAGGGGCTTGATCGGTTTCTTGCCGTATTTCGCCGTCGCAGTTTTTTTCCCACCAGGGATATGTCCGAAAGGTTATTTGAAAAAGCGGTTGGATTTTTTGCCGATCCTGAAACGGATAAAATGGTAATTGACTATAATGATGTGGATACATTGCCCGGCGAAGAAGACTTTTCCCTTGAAGAAGAAGATGTGGAGATCGATTCACTGTTAGATGAAGATGGGGACACCAAGGAAGACGAGATCAAAGAAATTGATTCCGAAGACGATACCCCTAAATTTACCCCTGAAGATACCTCTGAACACGAGAATTAATCCTCTATGAAAACAAAAATTAGAACCATGGTCCTGGATGGGGTTCGCACTGCCTTTGAAAAGGGTCTGCTGCCTTCTGACCAGGTACCTGAATTTGAGGTTGAAACCCCTAAACATGAAGGCCAGGGTGATTTTTCAACCAATATTGCCATGGTGTCGGCAAAACTGCAGAAAATGGCCCCGGCAAAAATTGCCGAAAGTCTTGTTGCGTCCATGTCCGACAGTACCCACACCCCTTTGGGATCGTTACTGGAAAAAGTAGAGGTGGCAGGGCCCGGATTTATCAATTTCTTTTTATCCCCTGGTGCCTGGCACCCGGTGGTGGACCAGGTATTGAACCAGGACGCATCCTTTGGTGCTTCTGAAATGGGCGCCGGGAAACTGGTCCAGGTGGAATTTGTATCGGCCAATCCCACGGGCCCGCTTCATGTGGGGCACGGCCGGGGGGCTGCTGTGGGGGATGCCGTTGGAAATATTCTTTCCTTTGCAGGTTTTGATGTGCAAAAGGAGTATTATATTAATGATTCCGGCCGCCAGATCAGAACCCTTGGCACATCCGTGTGGCTGCGGCTGCAGCAGATCCAGGGAAAACCGGTGGATTTTCCCCAGGACTGCTACCAGGGCGATTATATCCGCGACATTGCCCAAGAGGTGCTTGCTGCCCGGGGAAAAGACCTTGCTGATGCCGATGAAAAACAGGGCATTGAGATCTGTGCACGATTTGCCGCCGGCAAGATTCTGGCCGGTATCCGGTCTGATTTAGATGGTTTCGGTGTTCGGTTTGACAACTGGTTCAGTGAGCAAAGCCTTTATGATTCGGGCCGGGTCCAAACTACCATTGAAAATTTTAAAGAAAAAGATCTGATTTATGAAAAAGACGGGGCCCTTTGGTTTCGCACGGAAAAATTCGGGGATGAAAAGGACCGGGTGGTGGTGCGCAACAACGGGCTTACCACTTATTTTGCATCGGACATCGCCTACCATGATGAAAAATATGAGCGCGGCTTTGAGCGTGTCATTGATGTCTGGGGGGCGGATCACCATGGATATATCAAGCGTATTGATGCGGCAGTGGTGGCCACGGGACGAAAGAGTGAACAATTTGATGTGATTCTGGTCCAGTTGGTTAATTTGCTGCGGGACGGAAATCCCGTGCAGATGTCCACCCGGGCCGGAGAATTTGTAACGCTTAAGGACATTGTGGATGAGGTGGGAAAAGATGCTGCGCGGTTCATGTTTTTAAGCCGCAGTTATGATTCAGGGCTTGATTTTGATCTGGAACTGGCCAAAAAGAAAAGTGCCGACAACCCTGTCTATTATGTGCAGTACGTCCATGCCCGGATTACCGGAATTTTAAACAAGGCCAAGGACGAAGGTCTTATTGACCAGACTGATTTCAACCTCGGTATTAACCTTGAAAAACTTGTGGCCGAAGAAGAGCTTAAGCTGATCAAGCAGGTTGCAGGGTTCCGGGAACAGGTGGAAAAAAGTGCACAAACCCTTCATCCCCATGTGATTTTTACCTATCTGATGACCCTGGCTGCGGCCTTTCATGCCTATTACAACCACCATAAGGTTATCATGGCGGATAAACCACTGTCCCTGGCCAGGCTTTCCCTGGTTCTGGCGGTTAAAAAAGTGATCCGCAACGGGTTGGCCCTTTTAGGGGTGTCCGCCCCTGAAAGAATGTAGGAGGATTTAAGATTCGTGGTGTTGGGACATATGGCTGGTATTTTTTAATCGGAATCTGGATGTTTGCGCTTGGGGTGATTGTGGGCCGGGGATCAAGTCCTGTCCTGTTTGAAACCCGGCCTTTCCAGGAACGCCTTGGCCAAATGGTCAGTGCGATTTCTGCCAAACTGCCTGAAAAGGGGAAGTTGGATCTTAAATTTTACGATGTCCTTGATGAGCCGGTGTTCTATCCAGTTAAAGGAAAGACAGACGATACCGGGGAAATTACCCCGGGTCCGGAAACCGGGAAAAACGTTTCAATGACGCCGGCACCGTATAATTCCCAGGCTGAAGAAATTCCTGTCAAGCGCAGTAGAAAGCTGGCTACCTGGCATCAGGCCGGGCAGGGCGACGGCAATGATGCTGCCCCGGCACCGCCACCTAAAAAGAGCGTTTCGGTAAAAGCAGATACAAAAGCCGGTGAAAGACAGGCCGTAACCCTGCTTGCCCCCAGGGATTTAAAACCAAAAATCCAAACAGATAAACGAACAGATGTTGTACCCCCAAAAAACAGGCCTGATACCGAAAAAGCATCGGCCCCGGCCC
>DATFIL010000329.1:0-2629 GCA_035270145.1 Desulfobacter sp.
AAAGGCAGCATTTTTGATTTCTCCATTGGACTCAAACCGGCTGGGGGTCCTTACCGCCCGGGAAATCGCTCCCCAGACTTTATGTTCATTGTTCACCTTCCACAGGGCTCTGATGGTGGGTTGAATCTCCATGTGGCTGTATTCGTTGTATTCGAGTTTTGACCCGAAGGTCAGCTTCACGGCATCGTCGGCCAGGGATATTTCATCCTGAATAAAGCCGCTGAAAAGATGATCTTCTTCTTCCGTGGGATCTATAGAAACGATATATGACTCACTAAACCGGTCCCGGGTATACCGGTACCGAATTCCCCAGACAATATCGTTCCACGCCCCTAAAGCAAACCGGTGGGTGGCATCAATATCAAAAGTGTTACGGTCTGATTCATTGATATCCTCGGCCTGATTTTTTCCGTCATAATAAACCTGAAGGGTGAAATCAGAATCCGGGGAAAGGGTTCGCTTCCACCGGGATAAAAGATTCCATCCCTTGATATCTGTTTCCACGGGGGTGGAGGTCAGGTAACTTGGCGGGGTCAGGCCGGCCAGGAGCAGGGTCTGATCAATGTCGGCCTCATAGATATCCCCCTGGATGGTGAGGCTGTCACGGCTTGAAAGCATGGAATCCAGCCGGAATCCGGCTTGGGTTTTGGTCCAGGCATCACCCGCATCAGATCCGGACGCCAGGGTGAATTCATCTCTGCTTTGATGTTTTGCATAGAATCGCCAGAAGGTGTCTTGCCCCAGGGCATCCCCGTACCTGACGCTTGAAATTACATTTTCATGGTTGCCGGAACCCAGGGCGACATATCCCCCCTGGGTATCGCCGGCATGTTTGGTGATGATATTGATGACCCCGTTCACCGCATTGGCCCCCCAGACAGTGGCTCCGGGCCCCCGGATCACCTCAATCCGGTCCACATCCTCAAGCAGCACATCGCTAACCTCCCAGTAAACCCCTGAAAAGGCAGGGGTATAAACACTTCTCCCGTCTATGAGGACCAGCAGCGCATTGGCAAAACGGCCGGCAAACCCCCTGGCGCTCACCGCCCATTTATTGGCATCAATCCTTGCCACGGTAATTCCCGGTACCATGCGCAGGGCATCCGGAATATTGGTCACCCCCGACCGTTTTATATCCTCGTTGGTGATGACATGGATGGCCGTGGCACTGTTCGAAAGATTCTGGCTTTTTTTTGCCACTGAGGTGACTTCAATGTCCATCAACTCTTCCATGCTCAGTTCAAAAATATCCTTTTGTGCGGCCAGAGTTTGAAATGGGCCGAGCATCAAAAAACATAAAATAAAAAAATAATATTTTAAATAAAATAATTCAGATAAAATAATTTTAAATTTTGACATGGATAAAACCTTTATTTTTATCGTTATCGTGTTCACACTATAGAACGCCCATGCCCTGACGGACACAACTTTCATATAAAAAAAACATCAGGGTAGAAACCGTTTTTTCGTTTTCAACATGCCGGAAAACTCATCCCGGGGAACCGCCGGACTGAACAGGAACCCCTGGCCGTAGTCGCATCCCATGCGATGCAGTAGCGCAAGTTGCTCACGGGTTTCAATGCCTTCGGCCACCACCTTCATGTCCATGCTGTGGGCCATGGATATCATGGCTTTAACAATGGATTCGTCTTTTTTGCCCGTTAAAATGTCTTTGATGAAAAATCTATCTATTTTTACCACATCAACGGGAAAGGTTTTCAAATAGCTCAAGGATGAATAACCCGTTCCAAAATCATCCACGGAAATGGTCAGTCCGATCTCTTTGAGCCGATTAAGTATGTCCAGGGTTTGGGAGCCTTGGGCGGCCATCACACTTTCGGTGAGCTCCACCTCCAGGCATGAAGAGGGCAGGTTATGCGCTTTGAGCATTTTAATTATTTTGTCCGGAATTTCCTGCTCAACAAAATGCTTGCTTGAAATATTCACCGCTATCCGGATTGCCTCAATCCCCTGGTCATACCATTCCAGTAACCGGCGGCCGGCTTCCCGGATCACCCAGTCGGTAAAGGGGACGACCAGTCCCATCTCTTCTATGGCCGGAATAAATTCAGCCGGAGAAACATTGCCCATCCGGGGATTATGCCACCGGCTCAAGGCTTCGGCGCCAACGATCCTGCCATCCAGCAAAGAGACCTGGGGCTGGTAAAAAAGGGTAATTTCATCTCCGATTACCGCTTTTCTTAAATCGTTTTCAAACTCCAGCCGTTTCTTTGCCTGAATATTCAACGCCTGCTTGAAAAACTGAAACTGACTCCCTCCGATTGCTTTGGCATGATACATGGCCAAGTCGGCATTGGCGATCAAGGACTCGGCATCGTTGCCATCCAGGGGAAACAGACTGATGCCGATACTGGAAGAGATGAAAACTTCGTGGTCGTCAATATAAAAGACCCGGGACAATTTTTCATTTATCCGCTTAGCCACCAAACCGGCATTGTCAGGTGCTTTGAGGTTCGGGAGGAGTACGGTAAACTCATCCCCACCCTGGCGTGAAACCATCACCTGCTTTGCATCCTCTTTTAACCATCCCAGGCCGTCAGTGCGCCGTATACTGGTTTTAATCCGCTCCGCCACCTGCCGGAGCAGAGTGTCACCAGCTTTGTGCCCG
>DATFIL010000330.1:0-3131 GCA_035270145.1 Desulfobacter sp.
AAAGGCATATATTACTAATGGCTTCGGCAAAGACCGGCGTGAAATAATGTATAATGATTTTGTGATCATCGGTCCAAAATCAGACCCGGCCGGCTTGAAAGGCAAAACTATTTCCCAGGCCCTTTCAGCCATCAAAACAAAGAAAGCTTTTTTCATAAGCCGGGGAGATGATTCCGGTACCAACAAAAAAGAGAAACTGCTCTGGAAAAATGCAGATCTTGCATTACCGGACAAGGAAAAATGGTACGTCCAAACCGGTCAGGGCATGCTAGCCACCATCAATGTAAGCCAGGAAAAAAATGGCTACACAATGACCGACCGCGGTACCTATATCAAATACCAGGACCAGCAGGGCGGGAATGCCCCGTTGACCATACTGGTGGAAGGGGACGACATCCTTTTGAACCAGTACTCGGTGCTGACCCTGAATCCTGAGAACTGCCCTGATGCCGAATATGACCTGGCGTTGAAGTTTTCCGACTGGATGGCCTCCGACGCCGCCCAGACTAAGATCGGCGAATTCCGGCTTTTGGGAAAAACACTGTTTATCCCCAATGCTAAATAGCCGGCGCTGATCACCCCAATATTGTATAAACCATAATGACATTTCTGGTTGAAGGCTTTCTTAAGGCGTTGGAACTGCTGATCAGTGGGGATATCTCCACCTGGTCGGCAGTTTCAGCTACCCTTAAAGCCTCGACCGGGTCCATGCTGGTCAGTCTTTTAACCGGACTGCCCTGCGGATTTGTTCTGGGATACTTTGATTTCCGGTTTAAACGCACCATAAGAACGTTTTTGGACACACTTCTGGCCCTGCCGACTGTCTGTGTAGGCTTAATTGTCTATGCGTTTATCTCATCCAAAGGTCCTTTAGGCGATATGGGCCTTTTATTTACCCTGACCGGCATTGCCGTAGGCCAAACCATCCTGGCTTTTCCTGTGGTGACGGCAATCACGGCCTCCATCATAGAAAATATCGATCCAGCCCTGAAGCTGACGCTGATTTCTTTAGGTGCCGGAAAAAAAGATATCATTTTGACCTACCTGTGGGAGGTCAGATTTGGTATTCTTGTCGCTGCTGTTACGGCATACGGCCGTGTCCTTACCGAAGTGGGCATCTCCATGATTGTGGGCGGAAATATAAAATATCACACCCGGACCATGACCACGGCCATTGCCCTGGAAACCAACAAAGGCCTGTTTGCTGACGGCATTGCACTGGGCATTGTTTTGATGACAATCGCATTTACGGTAAACCTAAGCCTTTCTTTTCTGAGGAAAAGGTAGAATGATATGCTTACCCCGGCATCTTTATACACCCTTCGACGCATCTGCCATTACTACGGCAGTAAAAAGGTACTGGATATTAACGAATTCAGCATCTCGACCGGCAGCATTTTAGGCCTGTCCGGGGCCAACGGCAGTGGGAAAACAACTTTTTTAAAGCTGCTGGCATTTGCCATGGCGCCCAGCCAAGGCGAGATCCGTTTCAACGGCCGCAGGGAACATCCCATGTCCGATAGGGTGCGATCCAAAGTCACCCTGATGACCCAGACCCCCTATCTGCTCAAACGCTCGGTCCTGGATAATGTTGTCTACGGCCTTAAAATCAGAAAAGATACCCATAAGTTAAAACAGCGGGCGACCCGTGCACTGGCGGCGGTCGGTCTAAACTTTGATGAGTTTCACACCAGGGCCTGGCATCAATTGTCCGGCGGCGAAACCCAGCGGGTAGCCCTGGCGGCACGCCTGATCCTTAAGCCTAAGGCACTGCTGCTGGACGAACCTGTGGCCAGTGTGGACGCAGAAAGCGCCCGCCTCATTCGCCAGGCCTCTTTAGCGGCCCGGAACCAATGGGGCTGTACCCTGATCATTGTCAGCCATGATTTGGCCTGGCTCAATGCCTGCAGCGACACCCGCATCTCCATGGAAAAAGGCCGGATCTTTTTCCCCCACGAGGAGATCGTACTTCCAGCACCTTATCAAGCAGTGAAGACCGGCAGCAGCAGTAACTGGGTTTTACCGCTATCCAACGGCCAGGAGGTCAGGCTGCCTGAAAAAACCGGGAAGACGGCTCTGATCCCGGCGGACAAAATCAACATCACCCAGGAAATTGTAACCCCATCCGATGAAAAAAACAAAATCCCGGTTCTGGTCAGCCGAATGGCACTGGAGCCCAAAACCGACCGCATTGAGGTGGATTTTAACACGGACACGTTCAGGTTGACCCTTTTATTATCAAAAGAACAGGTCAGTCGATTAAACCTGCAGCCCGGAAAAAAGAGAGCACTGATCTTCAGGACCCGGGATATTTTCTGGCGTTAGTGCCGTTAATTATCAAATATGTCGCGCAACTTGACACTGACTTGCTCCAGGGAAAACGGTTTCTGGATAAAGCCCACGCATCCCCGTGACAGGATCTCTTCAGCTCGTCCGTTGAGGCTGTGTCCACTGGCCAGCAGCACCTGGACCTGGGGGTTTATGTTTTTCAACTCGTCAAAAATTGCACCTCCGCTCATACCCGGCATGATCACATCCAGAATCACCAGGTCAATCTTCTCGAAGAACCGACGAAAGATTTCCATCGCTGTTTTACCGTCCGATGCAGACATCACTTTGTATCCCAGCGATTCAAGCATGGGTTTGCCCACCTGCAGGACGACCTCTTCATCATCGATGAGCAGCAGGGTTTCAGTCCCTTGTGAAATTATTTCGGATAATGCGGGTTCAGTTTCTACATTGTCACCCGAGGCCGGCAGATAAATATAAAAACTGGTGCCTTTGCCTGGCCGGCTGACAAAATCAATGGCGCCGTCATGATTCTTGATGATGCCATAGGCGGACGCAAGGCCCAGTCCGGTACCTCGACCCATTCCCTTGGTGGTGAAAAACGGCTCAAATATCCGTGCCTGGATTTCAGGATCAATACCGATGCCGGTATCTGTGATTGAAATGCGTACATATCTTCCCGGCCGAATGTCAAAAGCCTTTAAAAATGAGGCATCCAGGACTATATTTTGGGCATCAATCAAGAGCGTGCCTCCGTCGGGCATGGCCTGCCATGCATTAATGTAAATGTTGAGCAGAACCTGTTCAATCTGATTTTTATCAGCTATGACCGCCCACAAACC
>DATFIL010000331.1:0-2199 GCA_035270145.1 Desulfobacter sp.
CTGGTTTTGGACACACGGGTTTGACTTTTCCTGGACTGGTGCATGATTGTTCGGTAAAGGTTTTCCACCAGATCAGGGTCCACATCCATGTCCGAGGCTTTTTCCCGCAGCCGGGATATCACGTCTTCCTCCCGGGCCGGATGGTAAATGGGTACCTTGTGCTCTTTTTTTACCGCCACAATTTTTTCCACCTGTTCCCGGCGTTGGCTTAATAAGGAGATAATCCGGGCATCAATGGCATCAATTTCATCCCGAAGGGGTTTGATTTGTTGTTCAAAAGAGAAGTTGTCTTTGGTCATGGTTTATGGTCTTTATATGAAACTAAATACAAGAAACAAGAGGGCGAAGCGCCTGCAGCACCCATTTTAGCTTGCCGTGTTGGTGTCTTTAGCTTCATTGTTTGTTGTGGGCTTGCGGCCCATGTAGGTTATATTGAACATGGCCCGGCAGGATCACGACACCTTGACCATTCTGTTCTTTATGTTCGGCCTTGGGGGCATTGTTGTATTGATCCACCATAGAATTGAATACCTGAAACACCGGCTTCAAACAGCAGGGGCTTTTTTTTCCCTGTGATCAGTATGAGATTAAAATAGTAGTTGCCAATCACCTGGACTGCGGGGCTCACCTGCATGGGAAACCGGTCTTCAGGTATGTACCGGGTTTGCATGATTAACCTTGAATAGCCTGTTCAAAGGGTTCAAGGCCAATGCGATCGATCATCTTTCCGAGGCGCTCCCCTTTTTTGGCATTTTCTTTGTAATATTCAACAATGCGTTTACTTGCATCCATGGCTTGTTCCGTGCTCAGTCCTTCGGCCACTTTTTGGGCAATCCTGGGACTCATGCCCACGTTGCCGCCAATGACAACGACCCAGCCGTTGGCTTCGCCGATAAGCCCGAGATCCCTGACCCAGGATTCGGAGCAGGACAGCTTGCACCCCGATACTGCTATTTTAAATTTACCCGGCAGTTCCATGGCATGGTATTGTTTGTCCATTTCCATGCCCACGCCCAAGGCATCCTGTTTGCCGAGCTTGCAGAAGGTGGTGCCTGGACAGGCGCGTACCGAGCGGATACACATACCCACAGCGGCACCCTTGTCAAGTCCCAGATCCTGCCATGCCGAATCAATGTCCTCTTCCTGAAGCCCTACAATTGCAATACGGGTGGCCCCGGTAAGCTTGAGCGCTTTGGCATCGTATTTTTCCGACACATCAGCAATTTTTCTGAGCATTGCCGGTGTAACAACCCCGCAGGGAATGTGAGGCGCAATGGCATAGGTCTTGTTGTCATTCTGGAGAATGGCTCCCTTTTCACCAAGTTTAAGCATGTATTCCGTCCTTTTAAAATGAAATTTATAAAAGATGATACGTTATTAGAACATTATATAATAAATATAAACGACCTGGGGCGTTGTCAAGACAGTTGATTCCACTTTGGTTATAGCTTTTCCAGGTACGGCATTTCATTATGATTTTTCAACCCACGACCCCCAAATGGTGTCCGCGGCGGTCTGCGCGCCCCCTTGTTTTTGTAAAATATAATGATTCACCGCATTAATACGGTTTTTTCGGCCTTCGGATTTTACCAGGTGTCTGCACATGATTTTAATCACATGCTGCCGGTTTTTACATCGGGTTACAACACCCGTCTTGAAGATTTCTTCTCCCACCCAGGCAAAATTCTGCCAGTGGGGGCCGATTATTGTGGGGGTGCCTAAGCCTGCGGGTTCCATGAAATTCTGCCCCCCCAGGGGCACAAGACTTCCGCCGACAAAAACCACATCGGCATGGCTGTAAGCCTGGTGCAGATCTCCAAATTTATCCCACAGTATAATAGCCGGGCCGCTCAGAACGGATGATATCTGCGAGCCTTTGTAAACCTTGAGGCCGTTTTTATTCAATTTTTTTAAAAATGGCGCGATTCGGTGCATATGCCTGGGGAACAGGGCAATAATCTGGTTCGGCACCTTTTCTAATAAGGTTTTTATCATGTCAATGATCTGTGTCTCTTCCTGACGGCGGAAGGAGGCAAAAATAGACAGGGGCAGTTCCCGGGGCACAATTGCAGCTAAGGCCGAAGCTTTACCGGTTGTGTTCTGAACTTTTATAC
This sequence comes from Desulfobacter sp., assembly GCA_035270145.1. Classification (GTDB taxonomy): domain Bacteria; phylum Desulfobacterota; class Desulfobacteria; order Desulfobacterales; family Desulfobacteraceae; genus Desulfobacter. The sequence continues at coordinate 2,115 of DATFIL010000331.1, forward strand.
GGTCAAATTTGATGTTGTTCATGGTATCAACACGGGTGTGGGAAAATACCTGGGAAAACCTTTTGGCGTCCCCGGCAGAAATTGC
>DATFIL010000332.1:0-2180 GCA_035270145.1 Desulfobacter sp.
CGCTTTGTCCAAAGGAGAAATGAAATTTGGCGGCACAGGCGTCACTTCCGATTGGGACATCGTTAAAAAACTGATGGATTCGATGCGGGGGACGGTGCCCATCTGGCTGGCCGGCGGGATCAATCCCGACAATGTCGGAGAGGCCATTGACAAGATCAACCCTTACGGGATTGATTTATGCTCCGGCGTGGAAGCGACCCGCGGGAAGAAAGATGCGGTAAAGCTAAGGTCACTTATGACAACCATTCGCGGGAAGGTTTTAAAATAGTGCCCGACCGAAAACCGTAAATTTGGCCGATTACTTCGTTGGGCGGAAATTTTAATCCTCGGAATATTTAATATATGCCTGTGGTTAAAATTTTCGTCCGCCTTGTACTCGACAAAATTTTCAGGTTTTCGCTCAGGCACAAACGTAGGAGAAACATTCGTGAAAGCAGCAGTTGTTTATGGAAAAAATGATATTCGTATTGAAGAATATCCGACACCAACGGCAAATGCCGGAGAAATTATTGTAAAAACAAAAGTATCAGGTATTTGCGCCACCGACATTAAGACCTTGCTGGGTCAAGGGCTTCCCAAAGACTTGCCCACCATTTTGGGGCATGAGGTGGTGGGAGAGATATTTGAAACAGGGGAGGGCGTTACGGCCTATCAACCCGGTGACCGGGTGGCGGTTTATCCCATTGCAGTTTGCGGGGATTGTTATTACTGCCGCCAGGACAAGCATAATCTATGTGAGCACGAATTTGGGTTGGCCCACGGTATTGAAGGTGGTTTTGCCGAATACGTGCGCCTTCCTAAAGAGATTGTGAACATTGGCGGGGTCATAAAAATTCCGGAAGAGGTGCCGTTTGATAAAGCTGTTTTGGCAGAACCCTTATCATGCGCCATGGCATCCCTGTCAACCTGTAAGGTAAAACCCGGCCACGTTGTTTTAATTCTGGGCGCCGGCCCCATGGGGCTTATGCACCTGAAACTGGCAAAGTGGATGGGTGCTGTTGTTATTGTTGTTGATTTACTGGAAGATCGCTTGGCGATTGCTAAAGATATGGGCGCAGACCATTGTATCAATCCAACGACAGTAAATCATATTGAGGAAGTAAAAAAACTAACCGACAACCATGGTGCACAAGCTGTTATTGCATCCCTGGGGATCCCAGCGGTTATTGAGGAAAATTTACAGCTTACCAGAAAGGGCGGCACCTTTAATATCTTTGGTGGGCCACCGGCAGGCCATCAAATATCGGTGGATCCAAGATGGCTTCACTACTGTGAAATCACTCTGACCGGGACCTTTGCGGCATCACCCAAAGATTTCAAAAAGAGCCTTGAGCTTATCATCAACAATGAAATCACCGTCGATGACCTCGTCACAGACCGGTTCACCCTTGATACGTTTTTAGAAGCAGTAGAGCGTGCTAAAAACCAGCAAATGATTCGTGGGATTGTCGAATTTTAATATAAAAAATAGGAATGTCATCTTATGGACGGAAAAGAAAGACGACTGAGAAAAATTCTTAATAAAAAAACGGGACGTTCTTTAGTCCTTGCGGTTGATCATGGCATGGCGCTTGGTGCCATGACCGGCATTGTGGATATTGCCGATACGATTCGAAAATTGGACGCTACTGACAAGGTTGACTGCTGGCTGATGACCAAAGGCATATATTCCCATGCGTTTGACCCGGCAGGCGATCCGGGGGTTATCCTCCGCGCCAGCGGCGGGGCGACCATTGCCGGGCCGGAATTGACCCGGGAGGGACAAACCGCGGATGCCGAAGAGGCCTTGCGGCTTGGCGTGGATGCCATGGCAACCACAGCGTTTGTCGGATCAATATATGAGCATGAAACCCTGATCGGTATGGCCGGGATGGCAACAGAATGCCGAAAATGGGACATGCCCCTTTTAGGAGTTATTGGTCTGGGAAAAACCAATGAAGATAAGAAGAAAGACCCCAAATTCATTGCCCTTGGCGCAAGGGTTGGTGCCGAGCATGGGGCGGATCTCATCAAGACTTATTATACGGAAACCGATTTTGATAAGGTCGTGGCAGGATGCCCTGTGCCGGTCATGATTGCCGGCGGGCCCAAATGTGAAACGGATCGTGATACGCTGAATATGATATATGGTGCGCTCCAGGGCGGTGCCAAAGGCATCGTCATGGGAAGAAACGTGTGGC
>DATFIL010000333.1:0-4720 GCA_035270145.1 Desulfobacter sp.
ATGCAAAGGGCGTTTTCTGACATATCTTTTATTGATGTGCTGGTCTATTTGAATCTGAATCGGCTGGACAAACCCGACAAAGCAATTGATGAAGATTTGATTTTTAAAACCCTGGCCGCTTCCTGGCATCTGCCGTATAAGAAAATTGATCCTTTAAAGCTCGAACTTAATCTCGTCACCGGTACTATTTCCCGTTCTTTTGCCCTGAGACATCTGCTGTTGCCGTTACATATGAAAGGCGGCAAACTCGTGGTGGCTACCCCTAATCCTTTTAACCAAGAGGCCATTGCCGATGTGCAGCGGGTGACCAATTTGAAGGTATCCCCCATTGTCAGTTCGAAAACGGATGTGGAAAGGCTTATCAAGGAATTTTTCGGTTTTCATCATTCCATTAGTGCGGCTGAGAACCTTTTTTCCCGGAAAGGTTTGGATTTAGGCAATCTTGAACGATTTGTCAAGATTGGTGACATGGATGAATCCCCATCCACGGATCAGCATATTGTCAATGCCGTGAACCATCTGTTTTCATATGCCTTTGACCAGAAAGCCAGTGATGTCCACATTGAACCCAAACGGGATATCTGCCTTGTGCGCATGCGTATTGACGGGGCATTGCACACCGTGTACAAATTACCCCAAAAACTGCACAATGCAGTGGTCAGCCGTATTAAGAACTTGTCTGCACTTGATATGGCTGAGAAAAGGCGACCCCAGGACGGGCGCATTAAAATGCTCAAAAAAGATCAGGAAGTGGAAATCCGGGTATCTACGATCCCGGTGGCATTTGGCGAAAAGGTGGTGATGCGGATCATGGATCCTGAAATTCTTTTCCAGGATCTGGAAAGTTTAGGATTTACACCGGTAGATCTGAAAAAATATAAAGAATTGATCACAAAGCCCTTTGGTATTGTGCTGGTTACAGGCCCCACCGGATCCGGGAAATCAACCACGTTGTATTCTTCATTGCGCATGCTGTCTTCGCCGGAAGTGAATATCACTACCATTGAAGATCCCATTGAGATGGTCCATGAGGAGTTCAACCAGATTGGCGTCCAGCCGGCCATTGATGTGACGTTCGGATCTGTTTTACGCAATATCATGCGTCAGGATCCGGATATCATTATGGTGGGGGAAATCCGGGATCTTGAAACGGCCCAGGCTGCTGTGCAGGCTGCCCTGACAGGTCACTTGGTGCTGTCCACCCTGCACACGAATGATGCCGTGTCCACAGTTTTCAGGCTTTTAGACCTGGGTATTCCGCCCTACCTGATTCATTCCGCCCTTACCGGGATCGTTGCCCAGCGTCTTTTACGCAAAATTTGTCCCCATTGCGCCCAGTCCTTTGAAATGGAGCGCCGGGAGCTTGCAGACTTAGGCCTTTTTGTGCCGGGCGATGGTCCATTAAAGTTAAAGCACGGAGAGGGGTGTGTGAAATGTAGAAATACCGGTTACAGCGGTCGGACCGGGATTTATGAAATTCTTGCCTATACCCAGGGGTTAAAGCAGTTGACAACCCGGAAGGCAAACCTTGGTGATATGCACCGCAAAACCCGTGAACAGGGTCTGATCCCTTTGCGGGAAAACGGAATAAAAAAGATGCTTAAGGGACATACAACCTACCAGGAGATTTTAAGAGTCACCTGGGAGCAGGCATGATACCAAGTTCATGCCATGAGCCTTAGACTCGATAATCCAGTTTTTGTTAATTTGCCCAACTTCGGCGTTGGAAAAAATTTTTAATCCTCAAAATATGTTGTATATTCCTCCGGTTAAAAATTGTTTCCGCCTTGAATTTGAACAAATTCCCTAAAAACTGGATTATCGAGGAGCCTGTTTAAAAATTGATGAATCAGCTGTAATCTCATGAGATTTCGTTTCGACCCCTAATTTTTAAACAGGCTCTAAATCTTGACTTCACTTAAGCTAATGTTCTATAACCCGATCATCTAGTATAAAATATCAATATTTATTGCCTAAATTACAAAAAATGGATGTGAAGTGACACGGATTGCTGATCTTTTGTTTGAAGTACGGATGCTCAAAGACTTGAACCGGAACGGGTACGCTTTTCTAGGTGTCGGACAGGAAAGCATTGCTGAACACTGTTTCACCACAGCGTTCTTGTGCTTTGTCATGGCCCGCCTTGAATCGGATGTAGATACTGAAAAGCTTATTTCCATGGCCTTGGTGCATGATACGGCCGAGGCCCGGACAGGGGATTTGAATTACGTTAATAAACACTACAACACTGTGGATGAAACCCATGCGGTGTCAGATTTGATCCAAGACCTTGATTGGGCGAAGGATATTCCCGAACTTATTGATGAATTCAACCAGGGAGAAACCACGGAAGCCCGGCTGGCCAATGATGCGGATCAGCTTTCCTTTATTCTTGAACTTAAAAAATTAAAAGATCTTGGCGCTAACTCACCTGAATCCTGGCTGCCCCTTGTGGTCGGTCGCCTTAAAACCGATACGGGTAAACAGCTTGCCCGGGAGATCCTTGGTACCCGTTGGGATGAATGGTGGACCCGTGGATATTCGGAATAGACAAAATACAGGTGTCGTTTGATCTATGGCTTTGCGCCTTTCCATTTTATACGTGGGTTCCCGGTGTCCCCAGGAGCTTGCGTCTGCAGATCCGCCCCTTTTCCTTGCCTGTGTCAATACGCCTGATGCGATAAAATCCCGGAAACAGCGACCGGACATTGTGCTGATGGACCCCTTTGTCCATGATGCCGATCTTGACCCGGAAAAGGTCCGGTCATGGTTTGATGCGTTCTGCGCGCATCATTTTAAATTTTCTCCGGCAATTTTTGTTATTGTTCCTGAAGATACCCGGAAAAGTGTCCGATTAAGTCTTATGGCATCGGGTGCTGACCAGGTGGTGGACTGGCCTTTGGATAGACGGGAAATTGAAATTAAGGCAAAAGGCGCAATAGATAAGCTTCATCTTGAACAGACACTTTTTTTCAAAACCGGTTCCCTTGAAAAATCATTTGGGTATCTGGATCGGTTTAAAAGTGAATTAAAAGAAGTCAAAGATGAGTTGCTTGAGGATAAGAGTAACTTGAATACGGCGTTGAAACAGATTAATCAGATGTCCGAAGAACGCAGGCGTTTGAAACAAAGCCTTTTGGATATCAAGACACGGATGGCTGCGGATATGGAAGGGTTCGGTCACATTCTTTATGCGTTAATTCGCCAGCGGGTGGAGCTCAATCGCGGCCATGGCGAGCGTGTGGGGAAAATTGCCTGTTTTATCGCAACGAAGATGGGCTTATCCCGGAAACAGTTTGAGGATCTGTCAAAAGCTGGTATGCTTCACGAAATCGGACTTCTTTTCCTTTCAAAGGATTATATTTGCAAAAAAGTGTCCGATGGGGAAGACACAGATCAATCTCCAGTCAGCAGTCCCACAATATATGATCAAGCTATGATCGTGCAGTTTCCGGTTAAAGGTGCTGAATTGCTCAGCCATTGCCGGGGGTTTGAGGGGGCCGCCTCTATTATTCGTTGTTTGAATGAAAATGTGGACGGCACCGGATATCCTGATGGTTTGAAGCGCCACCATATTCCTTTGGCGTCAAGAATTCTTGCTGCTGCGGATGAACTGGAAACCCTTCGGGAGAACAACCTGTCCTTTGGCATTCAGGATTTGCTTTCAGAACTTGAGCCTAAAATAGGCAGCCGACTTGATCCAAAGGTCGCCGGATGGCTTGAAAAGTATGCGGTCCTGCATTGGGGCGGGGATGCGCTTAAGGTGCGCGGTGTCGGTGTGGAACAGCTGAAACCGGGAATGATTCTCAGTGCAACGCTGTTCACCCAGAGCGGTACCAAACTGCTGCCTGCCGGGCAGACCCTGACCCGGCAGGCCATTGATAAAATAATACAATATCACAGGGCATATCCTGTAGACGAAACTGTTTATATAAAGGTCTGAACTGAATGGATATTTCTTCAATAATCGGCGTTGTTTCCGGGATTGGGTTCATTCTGGGTACCATTCTTTTGGGCGGTCCCATCGGTATGTTCATCAATATCCCCTCTGTTCTCATTGTTGTAGGTGGTACCATTGCTGCAACCATGATCGGTTTTCCGCTGGGTGATGTGATCGGCATCGTTAAAACCGCCATTAAGGTGTTCATGTTCAAAATTGAAAAAGCTGAGGATATCATTGCCAATCTAACGGAAATATCAAATAAGGCCAGAAAAGGGGGGTTGCTGTCCATTGAAAGTGATATCCAGAGCGCTTCGGATCCCTATCTGGCCCAGGCCCTGCAGATGACCGTGGACGGGGTTAAGACCGAAGATATCGGGCAGATTATGGAAAAAAAAATGGAATTGACCAAAAAGAATCTGGATACCGGTTCGGCCATTTTTGCCGCCATGGCGACCTATGCACCGGCATTCGGCATGATCGGTACACTGATCGGCCTTGTGCAGATGCTGGCCAATCTCGATGATCCGTCCACCATTGGTCCGAAGATGGCTGTTGCCATGATTACCACATTTTACGGGGCCATTATGGCCAACCTTTTTTTTACACCCATGAGCGATAAACTCAAAGGGCGTACCGAAGAAGAAATCACCAATATGAATATTGTTTACGAAGGAATTTTATCCATCCGGGAAGGCGAGCATCCAAAACTTATGGAAGACAAGCTTAAGGTCTATCTGGGGGATGGTGCCAAGGAAGAGAAACAGTAATCCCTGGTTC
>DATFIL010000334.1:0-4089 GCA_035270145.1 Desulfobacter sp.
CTGCTGTCTGAGGTCATGGTTTGGGCTTTGACCTGGTTTTCCTCCAGCCACCCCGACCGAACATTTTCAGTTTTGGCATCAAATCCCGGCACATAAGGTTTAACGTCAATGAGCGGGGTGTTATTCAAAACATCAATATCCAGAATATCAAGGGTATTTTCTTTTCTTTCGACCAGACGGACAATGGACAGCCCTATGGGATTGGGACGCCGGGGTGCCCGGGTGGAGAACAGCCCCCGTGGTTTGGTATCCATAAAAGGGGTGATCACGAGGTTAAATCCCTTGCACTGATGAAAATGGTAGAGCAGGATCAGATGGGAAAATCCGTCAATGTCTGACAAGCCTTGTTCATACTCCGGGTGGATAATAACCCGGCCCTGAATATCTTTGGCGCCGGTGGGCTGGATTGGCATACCTTCGCGGTCTTCAAACGGTGTCTGTATTGTGCCGATGTAAGTTATCTGCATATAGCGTTCCTTTATGATCCTGTTTGTTTTCCTTATATTTTCAACATCAAGATGAACAGCTATAGTGCGAAACGCCACCAACGTTAAAAAACGCCTCAGGTTTTAGACGATAATATTTGTCTTCTACCCTTTGTGATTGCTCATCATATGGAGAGCTAAGCACTTCTTGCAACTCTCTTACCAATGTGTAGTCACCCTGCATGGCTTGTTGATAGGCGGGGACAATCAACCATTCTCGCCATGCATATTTGGGATTAATCTGTTTCATCTTTGCCGATATCCCATCCAGATTGCCGCCTTTAATAACGAGGTCGTGCCAGCTTTTTAGCCAAGATTGCCATTCCTTATCGAGTTGTTGTGAGGGCTTGCTATAGAAGCTCTTTTTCAAGGCTGAAACATTCTCTGGTACATGGGATAATTCACGGAAGAAAATGGTGTAATCCACCTCTGATTTGGTCAGTAACTGCATTAATAGCTGCACTAGCTTTGGGTGATAGTCCGTCAAGCCAAGCTTGGCCGTCCACATTTTTTGGATTTGTTTTTGCATTGCCTCTGCAAAACCATGACGTATTTGATCCAATTGTTTCAAAGCTTGAGTATCTTCTGCAAGCAGCGGTCTCACTGCAGTCCAAAACATGTGGTAATTGGCTTCTGCTGCGGTTGGCTGATTGAAGAAGGAAAAGTGTTTGCCGCCACCAGTCCATGGTTGAAATCCAGGGTCGAAAATTTCGCAGAATCCAAATGGTCCATAGTCGAGGGTAAAGCCACCAGTGGCGCAGTTGTCACTATTATAATTACCCTGGCAGTACCCAATCCGCTGCCAATTGGCCACCAGTGACGTAAGCCGCCGGCGAAAAAGCTTAGCCAACTCAACCACTTGATCCGTAAAAACAAGGTCTTGATTAATATCGTTTTGGTATTCTCGGTCAATTACATGCGACACAATCATGCGCAACTCTTCTAAGGCACTTTGATGCGCATTGCCGCGAACCCGGCGGGCAAATAACTCTAACTGGCCAACGCGCAAAAAAGATGGTGCAACGCGGGTTGAAATAGCCACAGGATTATCCACCATAATATCAGGATCGGTGGCATGAGAGTCTTGGGAGTACCAGGGCCGGGTAACGCTCTCAGATTTAGATACATACAGGGTTAGTGATCGCGTTGTGGGAACCCCCAGGGCGTGCATATACTCTTGCGCGAGAAACTCACGCACACTTGAGCGAAGTACTGCGCGCCCGTCGGCACCACGGCAATATGGCGTTGTACCGCCACCCTTTAGTTGCATTTCCCAACGCTGTCCATTGAATACGCCTTCAAATACAGATATCGCCCGGCCATCGCCATAACCATTGCCGGTACCAAATGGACATTGGTGAGTATATTCGGTGCCATAAATTGACAGGGCATAGCCGGTTGCCCAGCCAATCTTACGCATAGGCGCGTGCGCTGCTGAGATATCACCAGAAAATACCCGGCAAAAGTTTGCATCATTTACCAACGCGTCGCTCAATCCAAGTTCATTAAAAAAAGTGCTGCTATGGGTTACATATTCCGGATCGGGAAGCGGCGTGGGCGTCACTGGTACGAAGTGACCGGAAAAAACCTGACGGGCACGGTGATCATTACCATCTCCGGTGGCATCAGGATCGGCATTTAAGGTATCCATTAAAGAATAATCAGCTAATCGCACAAATTCATCGAAAGTCGATATGCTCTGCTGAGCAGATGGTTTAGACAATGACATTGTTGCAAATACCTCCCTACAGTAGATTTCAATGAAATCATATTGTTCTTGATGCCCATGGGTGCAACGAAGAAGACGGGTAAAAAGACAAGTCTTATGGTGGATTTTATTGTTTCCATAGCCCTAACCTTTAAGACAGGGTTTACGTGCTGCAGTCACCTCATCCAGCCGTGTTACCTTAGGAAGATGGGGTGCTGATTTGAGTTTCTCCGGGTTTGACGCGGCCTCTTTAACAATGGCTTTTACAGCTTCAATGAACTGGTCAATGTCATCTTTGGATTCGGTTTCAGTGGGCTCCACCATAAAGGCGGCATCCACCACTAGGGGAAAATATACCGTGGGGGGGTGAAATCCGTAATCCAAAAGACGTTTGGCCATATCCATGGTGCTGATATGGTGCTCCTGAACAGTTTTGTCGGTAAACACACATTCGTGCATGCAGGGCCTGTCATAGGGCAGATCCAGGGTTGTTTTCAGGCTTTCCTTGATGTAATTGGCATTGAGTACGGCAAGCTGGGACGCACGCTTTAAGCCATCGCCGCCCATGGACAGAATATAGGCAAAAGCCTTGACCATAACGCCGAAATGGCCATAAAAAGTGTGCATCCGTCCGATGGTGTCAGGACAATCCGTAATAAAAGAATAGGTATTGTTTTCCTTTTGAACCCTGGGCACGGGAAGAAAGGGAATCAGCTCTTCGACCACGGCCACCGGGCCGGAACCGGGGCCGCCGCCGCCGTGGGGGGTGGAAAAGGTCTTGTGAAGATTTAAATGGAGCACATCAATGCCAAGTTCGCCGGGCTTGATGATCCCCATGACGGCATTCATGTTGGCGCCGTCGCCGTAGACCAGGCCGCCTTTGGCATGAACGATGTCACAGACTTCCTTGATGTTTTCCTCAAACAGCCCCAGCGTGTTGGGGTTGGTGATCATGATGCCGGCGGTATCTTCATCCATGGCCTCGGCCACCGTGTCGGGTTCCAGGATGCCGTCGGGCCCTGATTTGATATTCACGGATTGATAGCCGCAAAGGGTTGCGGACGCGGGATTGGTGCCATGGGCCGTGTCCGGAACAAGGATTTTCGAACGCTGTTTTCCCTGTTTGGCGTGCCAGGCATGGATCATGAGCATGCCGGTGAGTTCTCCATGGGCCCCGGCCGCCGGCTGCAACGTGACGGCGGGAAATCCCGTGATCTCCCCGAGCATTTGTTCTAACGTATACATCAATTTTAAGGCCCCCTGGGAAAATTGATCTCCGGCCAGGGGATGGGCTGCGGCAAATCCTGTGCGGGCTGCCTGGACCTCATTGGTTTTGGGATTGTATTTCATGGTGCAGGACCCCAAGGGATACATGCCGGAATCTATGCAAAAATTCCATTGGGACAGGCGGGTAAAATGACGGACGACATCAAGTTCAGACAATTGCGGAAGTTCCGGCGCATCATCGGTGAGTGCGGGATCAAAATCCGCTCTTGGCACATCACTTCTGGGCATGGAGATGCCGCATCTGCCTTCCCGGCTTTTTTCCCATAATTCAGGTTCGTTAAATATAAGGCCACTTGTGCCTGGCTGTGTCATTATTGTACCTCCTTTGCCAAAAGATCCATGGCCTGTCTGGAAACGGTTTCCGTGGCACAGAAAAGATAATGGTCTGTCATGTCCGGGTAATAGGATTCAAGGGGGACCCCGGCAAACAAATTGTGTTTTTGGGCCAATTCACTTCGCTTGTCCTTAAAACCGGCAGGGGCTTTAACGACAAATTCATTGAAAAAGGCGCTGTCATAAACGGATTCAAACCCGGCACCCACAAGTATGTTTTTCAGGTAAACCGCTTTGTCATGATTGAGCCGGGCAATTTCCCTGATTCCGTTTTTT
>DATFIL010000335.1:0-3266 GCA_035270145.1 Desulfobacter sp.
AGATTTCCGTCATCAAGTTCCCCGTTGGGAAAAAACCACTGATATGTACATGCTGTTTTTCAGAGTTGTCAAGACAATTGTTGGGACAAGGCTTACATAGGTCGTTATGTAAGCCTTGTCCCGCCTTGAATACGAATAAAAATTGGGTGCAAAATCTGCAGCTTTTATTTTTTAAGTCCCTAAGGCTTGATTCTTATGGATGGATACAATCCTTTCCGGTCGCCGGTCCGGTAAGGCTGAATAATATTAAAGGAAATATTCTGGTCATCCTGGGCGTGACCCCTGTTTTCTCCGTCCTTATATAATGCCCCGTTGTCCTCAAGGATATGTTTTAACCGAGCTTTAAAGGCATGGATAAACACAGACCCTTTTCCTGAAAAGGTCATTTGATCGATGGTCACGCTCTCCCTGACTTCGGCTAATTCATCCAAAGAAATGGTCTGGGTGGCAAGGTCTTCCGGGGATTCAATGTATCCCCATATCAAATGCCCGTTAGGAATTTCTATTGGCATATTGGGGCTGATGATGGTGTGGGGCATGACAATACAGCCTTCACCGATTTTAATCCGTGCGTCAGGTCTGCCGTTTAAAAAGGAGTTGAATCCCACAAAACATTCCTGGCCGACATCGGCATGGATAATTTTGCCGCCATGGGCTGTAATGCAATTGCTTTCCAGGACGGAATCGATAATGTAGGAATTTTCCTGTGCATTAGATCCGTCTCCCATAGTTGCATTCTCAAGAAAGGATCTCTGTGCCACCAAAACGTTTTCACCAATACGGGTTTTTCCCTTGATCACGGCATATCGGTTGATTGCAGAACTATTCGGGGCATCAAAGGGCTCTAAGTGCATGACGTCAAACAACCGTTCGAATTCCTGATCCCGCGACCTGACAAAATCGTAAATTACCCCACGGGGCTGGTAGGCTTCATTCACCCCTACAAAATTATCAAGGATACTGTTTTTAAACTTATATTTAAACTCAAAATTAGAGTTCTTGATCCAGATGGTGCCGGGATCAATTTCCCGATGAAAGAGTTCTCCAACCTGAACATAGGAAAATTCTCCCACGATACACGAATGCAGGTTCATTAAATCCACGGTGGCAAAGGGACCTATAAAACAGCCTTCCAGGGTGGATCCGTGGATATTGGCATAGTGGGCGGAAATGGTGTTCCGGATACTAAATAATTCGGGACTTTCAGGGTTGTGGGAATTGCTGTGGACCAGGGTTTTATAGAGCAGGCTGTCCATAATGGAGATCATTTCATCTTCAACCAGGGGTATGTTCTTGGCCGATTTTATGCAGTCGCCTTTTCTTTTGAGTTCATCTCCTCTGATATCGCTTTTGTAAATAGCGGAACGTCCCACATAACATTTTCCTAAAAAATAACTGCCTGCAATATTGGATTTTTTAAAATTAAAATAAAGGGGGTGGCGGGAGGTAATGCCGTAAAAAGCGTAGAATTTGATCATTTTTTCATGATCAAGGGCATTGTTGACAAAGGGCTCTGTGTTGAACTCGAACTCCTCTAAATTAACGTTTACACGGCTGATAATCCGGTCGCTGAGTTGCTGTAATTGGCTCATATTGTATCCTGTCTTTTAAGTTGTCATTTTCAGGATTTTCCTAGTCATTAGTGAAAATCCAGGGTTTCGACTTTAAGGGGCATTTTTGTAATTCAATTTACTTTACAATCCTTGATGTTAAAACAATTTAAAACAATTTAAAATAAAATTCATACCACAGAAATTAACAGGTGACAATGTTTTTGGAATTATCGTTTCCAGAACTCGGGGACCAGAAGTATAATCACAGTATAAATTTCCAGTCTTCCTGCCAGCATGCACCAGCACAAAAGCCATTTGCCGGCCTGGGGCAGGTGTGCAAAATTTTCCGTCGGCCCCACTGAGCCCAAACCCGGGCCGATGTTGCCGATACACGAGGCGACAGCGCCTAAAGAGGTCAACAGATCCACACCCAGTGAGGATAGAAGCGCGGTGGCTATGATGAAAATCAGGATATATAAGACGATGAATCCCAGGATGGAGCGCAGCAACTCTTCGGGAATCAGGGTGTTGTTCAGTTTGATATGGCTGACGCTTCGGGGATGGATCAACTTGAACAGTTCCCGGTAGCAGTATTTAATGCAGACGATAATTCTGGCGCATTTCATGCCGCCGCCCGTGGAGCCGGCACTGGCACCCATGAACATACCAAAAAATAAAAGAACCTGGGCCAGGCCCGGAAATAATTCATAATCAGCCGTGGCATAGCCTGTGGTGGTAATAATCGAAACCACCTGGAATATGGCGAACCTGAAGGCTTTGGAGAAGCTGTCATACAATGCTCCCCAGGTGTTCAATGTGATTATCAGGGTGCCCACAAGTACAGCGCACAGAAAAAATCGGCATTCAGCGTCTTTCCAGAACGCAAGACCATTGCCCCGCAATATCTGGTAATGCAGAGAAAAGTTGATGCCTGCAAGCAACATAAATATGGTAATTATATAGTCAAAATAGGCGGAATCATAATGGGCGATGGAGAGGTTTTTGGGTGAAAAGCCGCCGGTGGGTAGTGTGGTTAGGCCGTGGCAGATCGATTCGAATAGACTCATTCCCCCGAAATAAAGGAAAAGGATGAGTAAAAACGTCATGCCTGCATACACCATCCAAAGAATCTTGGCGGAATCTGATAACCGGGGGGTCAGTTTGTCAGGTACCGGACTTGGTACTTCGGCTTTATATAATTGGATGCCGCCCACCCCTAAAAACGGCAGAATGGCCAGGGAGAGAACAATAATGCCCATGCCCCCCAGCCACTGGATCAGGCTTCGCCAGAACAAAAGACTGGGGGCGGCCCCTTCAATGTTGGTCATCACCGATGAGCCCGTGGTGGTAAATCCGGACACGGATTCAAAAAAGGCATCTGTGTACGTAGAAAAATCCGGGGCCAGAAAGAAAGGCAGGGCACCGAAAATACCAACCCCAAGCCATCCTAATGCCACAACGGCGATGCCTTCCCGCTGGTTAATGTAGTCATGCTTTCCGGCCTTTTTTGAGATGAAAATCATTACCGCGCCCATAATTGTGGTCACCGCCATGGCTGTAAAATGGCCTTGATGGGTCCCGTCTTTAAAAAACAGGCTGCAGCCTAAAGGCAGCACCATGGAAAGGCCAAGTACAAAAAGAAGGACGCCGATGATCCGTATGATAAAGGGCCAGCGCATCAGAAAAAACCAAGTTTTACAGCGAGCATCTTTT
>DATFIL010000336.1:0-5623 GCA_035270145.1 Desulfobacter sp.
AATCGGTTTTTTCAGGGGCAACGCCTGATTGGTTACCCCGTCCACAAGATGTTGCCGGTTGATGTAAAACGGCGCATAAATAAGACTGAAGGTTTCTCCGATATCCTCTTTAAACGTGCGTTCTTCCGGTTTTAAGCCAAATGTTTTATCTTTTAATACCATTGCCGTGGGCAGGGGCCGAAAAAATTTTCCTTGGGTATCAGGCCTGATCAATTTCATGGGGATGGCCTGGGATCTCAGTCCCAGGGAAAATGGAATCTGAGGCGGCATATCCGCCATAGCCAGGGTAGATATATCTGTAAATCTGGGGGTTATGCCGGATGCGGTACACACGTAACGCACGCCTTTGAAACGCCAATAGGGCAGGTATATCAGTTGTGTTTCTTGGGGAACATTGGGGGCGCAGGGCAGATAATACCTGGGAAATCCTTTTTGGGAAATACAGGACCGGACCCGGCAGAATTCGCAGACAAAGAACCGGGTCTCTTCCCCTAAAGTGACAGGCGCCCCGCACTGGGGACATTGATACTGGACAGCGTAGCTAATATTTTTCTCCGCACTGGTTGCAGAAAATTGAATCCGGCAGATTTTTTGCGCCGCAATTGCGGCAGAATTTTTCTTTTGTTTTTTTCTCGACCTGTTTTCCGCATCTGGGACAGAATTTTGTGCCGGGTGTGATGTTTTTGCCGCAATATCGGCACCGGGCAAAGATCACCTGCTGGTGACCGCACTGGGGACAAAATTTTGCGTCCAGGGAAATTTGATTTTGGCACTCCGGGCAGGCTGTGGTCAGGGCGTTTTGGTCTGCCGGTTGTGCTGCCGGGGATGACATCTGCTGGGTAAATATGCCGGGCAGCATCATGCCAAGGCCTAACCCTAAACCTGCCTGGGCGCCCTCTGAAGCAACGCCCTGGGGGCTTTCAGCAATCTTTTCCATGGCCATGGCGGTTTTCATCTGCATCAGTTTATTCATGTCGTCAAACAGCCCTAACCGACTTTTGTCATCAATGGCCTGCTGGACCTCGGGGGGTGGGGTGATGGCGTTGATGTAAAGATGGGTCAGATTCAGTCCGAATGCGGTGAAATCCTCATGCAGCCTTTGGGCCAGTCCCTTTCCCAGTTCATCGTAATTTTCCGGCAAATCAAAAATGGAGGATAGCTTCTCTCCAATATAGTCGTTGAACCTGGACACCACCACCTGATTGAGGTAATCGCTGATATCGGCACTGGTGTAAATGCCCTGGGTACCAGCCAGGGTGTTGATGAACAGGACCGGCTGGACAATTTTTAAGTTAAAGACACCAAAGGCCCTGAGTCTTATCAGGCCAAGGTTTGTATCCTTGAATGCCACCGGGTCCCGGGTTCCCCATTTCAGGTTGGTAAATGTTTTTAAATTGGCAAAAAAGACTTCTGCTTTCAGCGGGCTTTCCATGGCCCAGGGGAGACTTGCAATTTTTGTCAGAATGGGGATGTTTGCGGTTTTTAAGGTGTGCCGTCCGGGACCAAAGGCACCAACGGCCTTTCCCTGGTAGAAGAAGACTGCGGCTTGGCTTTCCCGGACAATAAGCTGGGCCCCGAATTTGATTTCACCGGAGCCTTTTTCAGGCAGACGGTGAACCAGTTCCTGTCCAGTGTCGTCAAACCACTCCAGTATTTCAAGATAAATCAGGTTGTCGGTTCCCATGAATGCCTCCTTGCGCTTTTTACCGCGTTCCTAAGAAAAAAATATTTCTATTCTATAAAGAAGCTGACAACCGGTGTCAAACGATATTCGACGATGGGCTTTGGGTAAATAGCAATATTGACAAGGTATTGGACCTATATTATTTATATGTTTTTTATGAGAAGTTTAATCAGGGGATAGTTTGTTAGCCATGGATGTTAAAGAGGAGTTTAAAAATATGCCGGACGGACATCAGCAGGAAAAAGATCAGTTTCGTCGGCTTTTTGGGCAGCGGGGGCTTGACCGCTTTGAGGAGCGGTTTCAGATACTGGAATCTTTTTTAAAATTGGAAGGCCATGTAAGTCTTGCCCGGATTGCCGATCAGGTCAGGCAGGATGGCCTGCGTGTGGATAATGAATTTCTGCTGCAGTGCATGGAACAACTGTGCCGGTTGGGGTTTGCCAGTCAGATGGTGTTTGACCGGGATGAAACCATTCTATACGAACACCGTCAGCTCGGGGAACATCATGATCATATGGTCTGTACCAAATGCGGTGAAATTATTGAATTCAGTGATGACGATTTAGAAGATCTTCAGGAAAAACTGGCTGCCAAATATGGGTTTCTTATGCTCCGGCATAAAATGGAGATTTATGGCCTTTGCCGGAAGTGCATGGCGCAAAGGGATAACCTGATTCCTTTATCCAGGGCCAGAATCGGAGAAAAGGTTGAGATTGTTAATGTGGCTGCCGGCAGGAAGATGCAAATGCGATTTGCTTCCATGGGTCTTCGAACGGGTATCGTTGTTGAAATTATTTCCAGTGCCATTGGTGGCCAGATTGTCATTGCATCAGATTGCAATCGGCTGATTCTGTGTGCAGGGATGGCTTCGAAAATTTGGGTTCGCCCCGAAAAAAGACTCGAGGAAAGCCTCAATGGAGGGCCAGGGGGGGAGAGACTGCCTTTTTTCAATGAGTCTGTGCCAATTACCCGGATGGCACCGGGAAAACAGGGCAGTATTGCCCGGGTGAACGGCGGACACTTTTCACGGCGCCGGCTGGGAAAGATGGGGTTTCACCAGGGTGTTATTGTCCGGGTAATCAATGCCAGCGCCTCATCAGACGGTATTGAAGTCATGGTGCGGGGGCATCGGTTTTTTCTGTCAGAAAAGGATGCGTCAAAAATTTTTGTGGAGAACGTCACGCCGTAATCTCTTGGCATGTGAATACCTTGCATGCCAAGGTGCTTTTCTGATATACCGAATGCGATGTGATTGAAACTGGAGCCAACCGGAGATATTTATGTATCGTCTAAAAAATAAAAAAAAAATTATAATTTCAGTTTGTTGTCTTTTTGTTTTGCTATGTGCCGGCATTGCGGTGGCCTCGGAACGGCTATCGGTAAGATCTTCGATTGCCAATTTGAGAAACGGTTCGGGAACCAAATATAAGGTTCTGTGGCAGGTGGAGAAATATCACCCTTTTCTTGTGATAAATAAAAAAAAAGACTGGTACGAGGTAAAGGATTTTGAAGGGGATACGGCCTGGATCCATAACTCCCTGCTGGGGAAAACGGATACGGTGATTTCAATAAAATCAAATTGTAATGTCCGCTCAAAACCGGATATATCAGGCGATATTCTACTCAGAGTGGAGAGGGGGGTGCCTTTCAAAGTGCTTGGTCGTAAAGGGGACTGGATTAAGATTGAGCATGCTGATGGCGACGTTGGCTGGATTTTTAAAAATTTGGTGTGGTAACTCAGATAGATAGTCGGATAACTAATTAATTTTTATAAGGTAAAAATTCATGACGAATCAAGGCGTATCAAATGAGCGCAAAAGAGAGTTGACGCAGATGGATCCGTTCCAAGCGGGTCTCATCAAGTTCGTTGAATGGGCCTCTGCCCATAAAAAAATGTTAATTATTTCAGCCGGGGTTCTGTTTGGGGTGGTGGTTGTTTTTTCTGTGATTATGTTCAGTTTTAAACAGTCTGAGATTAAGGCGTCTGAACTGGCTGCCAAAGCCTATAAACAATATGAAGAACAATATTCCCAGGACCGGGATGCTCGGAAAGGATATGATACGGTTAAGGATGATTTTCAAACGCTTTTTGATGAATATCCAAACACCAGTGCCGGGCGCATGGCACTGATCAATTTCGGGAAAATATGCTTTGAGTCTGGGGAATATGATCAAGCATATGATCTGTATTCCCGGGCGCTGTCAACTGTGGGGGATAAGGCCGGCGTCAAGAACTTTTTGCTTTGCGCCCTGGGAACCATCTGTGAATTGAACGATGATATAGAGCAGGCAAAATCTTATTATTTGCGTGTGGAAACGGGCGCATCAAATCTTTTAAAGGATGATGCCCGGTTTGCTCTGGCGCTGATTTATGAAAAACTCAATGAGACTGCTGCCGGCCGCCGGATGTATGAAAAAATTGCCGAAAGCCCGGGGGCTTCCATGTATAAGGCCATCGCTCAGGCCCGGATCCAATAGAATACAACTTGATCATGGGCCTAAACTAAAAAAGGCTGCCTGGGCAGGGCAGCCTCTTTTAGAAAAGGAAAAAAAGATGAAAAACTAACCTTTCTTGGTTAGTGATAAGTTTTAAATGCAATTCTCCTGCCATTCCATTTAAAGTTCTGGTATAATTTTATAATCACCTGAAAAGTATGCATATAATTTATAATATTTTGAAAAATATGATTACTGCCTCTGTGATTATGGCATGACTAAGTTCAAAATTTTGAACCTTAGATGTTTCATTCTTCCAAAACGAGTGGGTGATCCCCAAATAATGATCTTTTCCAGAGTTCAAAATTTTGAACCATGATCTGGTATTATCTATTATCTATTTTTAGCTCCTTGTCCAGATTGAATTTTTTTAGTTTCTGGTTTAATCCGCTTTTTCCGATGCCAAGGATTTTTGCTGCTTTGGTCTGGACATTACCGGACATCTTCATTGCCCGCAGGATCATTCTTTTTTCCACTGCGGCAAGGGTTTCGGAAAGGCCTACGCCATCAGGGATGCCGTCAAGTTGAAGTGTGCCGGATTTGGGATTACGGATGTGGGACGGAAGGTCCGAAATCGTGATCGTGTTGCCCGGGGCCAGGATGACAGCCCTTTCAATGACATTTTCCAATTCCCTGACATTGCCTTTCCACTCATAGTCACACAGGCGCTGGACGGCTTCTTTGTCAATACCGGTTACAATCCCGGCACTCTCCGGGCCCTGGGTGTATTTTTCGATGAAATGATTAATAAGCAAAGGAATATCTTCCAGCCTGTCACGCAAGGGGGGGATGTTGGCTTTGACCACGTTGAGACGATAGTACAGGTCTTCCCTGAAAGTGCCTTTTTTAACTTCATCTTCCAGGATTTTGTTGGTGGCGGCAATGAGTCTGAAATCCACCGGCAGGCTTGCGGTCCCGCCAACCCGCTCCACAGTGCGTTCCTGGAGTACCCGTAACAGTTTTACCTGAAGCGGCATGGGCAACTCCCCGATTTCATCCAGGAAAAGCGTGCCTTTATCCGCCATTTCAAACCGGCCTTTTTTCAAGCCCACCGCACCGGTGAACGCCCCTTTTTCGTGTCCGAAAAGTTCGCTTTCCAAAAGAGATTCGGCAAAGGCCGAACAGTTTACGGCAACCAGGGGATGGTCCTTGCGCAGGCTGTTGTAATGAATAGATTTAGCAACAAGCTCCTTACCGGTGCCGCTTTCCCCTCCAACCAGCACCGAGGCACTGGTCGGGGCCACCTTTTTAATGATCTCATACAGCGCCTGCATGGATTTACTTTTACCGATGATATTGTCAAACTGGTACCGGGACTGGATGGCATCTTTTAGACGCGTGTTCTCCCGGACAATTTTGGACATGGACAGGGCTTTGGCAATGTGAGCAATGAGGGCTTCGTTTTCAAACGGTTTTAAAATAAAGGTGTAGGCACCCTTGTGC
>DATFIL010000337.1:0-5147 GCA_035270145.1 Desulfobacter sp.
CTCCCATTTTATCCGGGCGGAAATCACTTTGGCATACATCAAAAGGGCCTCAATACGCTCTTTCAGCTCCCGGCTGTCATCCGGCCGGATAAAGGATGAAACCTCTTTCGCCCTTTTACATCTTTCTTCTATGCCGGATTCACCGACGCTGCCGGCGGCGGCTTTTAACTCCCTGTAAACCTGGTCAACAGCGTTTTCCAGAACCGTTGCGCGCTGTTCCGAAAATGCGGTATCCTGGAAATCAAGGGTTTGCCACTGGGCCATTGCCCCAAAACAATCCCCGGTTTTGGCCAGGGCAAAACCGAAATGATAACCTGCCTGCTCATCGAAATCACCCACCCTGCCGAACAGATCTAAAGCTTTGGTAAAATCTCCGGCCTTGGTCAGGCATACCGCCGCCTTTTTCAGGGCGTCATGGTCTTTCTGTGTTTCCCAGAGGTCAAGATAACCGGCGGCGGCTTTTTCATACAACTTTGCGGCTGCCGCCCTGTCTCCTGAAGCAGCTGCGGATCGCGCCTTTTCATATACCTGCCGGCCTGTGATGAGGGCTTCAAGTTCCAGGATTCTTTCAGCCGGCCGGGGATCATTCACCAGGGCTGCTGCCTGTTTAAAGCAGTCAAGGGCCAGGGACAGGTTATTCGCCTGTATGGACTGCTCTCCCCTGGCAATCAGCTCTTTTCCCCTTAAAATGTTTGCCTCCCTGCGGCAAACGGCAAGTTTTTCTTCTATTTTCGGGCTGTTCAGTTGTCTTTGGGCTTTTAAAAATTTTTCTTCAGCCTCAATATAATTGCCTGCGTTGAACAATTTTTCCGCCCGTTTTAGGAGGGTGTCGATTTTATTTTTTTTCTTGGCCATGGCCTACTCCAGAAAAATGCCGATGGCGTTCCCGGTTTTAAAGGGAAAACCGCTGACAAAACAATTATTTTTATCTGAACAATACCGGTCGGCAACCGACTGGGGCGTATCCCCCGGCCTCACCGTATACTTCCAATACCGGCGATTTTGTTTGACGGCTGTGATCTGCCGGTACATACTCAGCACCGTGGTTTTATCACAGGGATACTTCAGCCTGTCCCGGCGGTTGATGGTAAAAATATTAAGATCAGGATTACAGGCCATCAATACCGGATAATATATGCCTGAACCCAAAAGATCCCGGGCGATGCCCCAGAGGGTATCCGTATCCTTGGCCTGGTATTCTTCCATGCAGGGTTCGGGTGCGGCGGGTATATCCCCAGCCATCTCTTTTTGATCTATATCCCCGGGCGTTTTTTTCTGCACTGATATCAACGCTTCCACTACTTTTTCAACGCGGATATCCATACGTTCAATGCGGCGTTCCAAGATTTTTAGCTGGTTGCCGATCCGGATTGCCGTACTCTGAATATCCTTGGAAACCTCATGTGTCCGATCAACCTGCCCTTCAACCTGCCCCAACCTGGCATCCAGTGCGGCAACCGAACCGGCCAACCCTGCCAGGCGGCGGGTGGCGGCCCATGAAATCAGAATAATGGCCAGTATCACCATGGCTGCGGCACATATCCAGATTCCACGTCGCCATGCTCCGGTGCTGTTTTGGGGACTGGAGGGTGCTGCCTGTTCAACAGCTTCCTCCGTCTCCGGCATATCTGTGCCAGGTACGGCTGGAACCGGGAACCCCTCTTCCAGCAACCTGAAGCAAACCAGATCGGCATCGCATTGGGGGCAGGTAGTCTGGTCCTCCGGGATATTGGAGAACCCGCAGATCGGGCAGGTGCCAACCCCGTCCATTTACCGGGTGATACCTTTCTGAATGGATCCGGCCCGGCTATCGTATTGAGAAAGCACCTCTCTGACCCGGGGCATGATGGATTCCAGGGTTTTGTTCACCAGTTCATGATTTTTCCTGCCCATGGCTTCAACAATGGTGCCCATGGCATTTGAAAATTGCGGCGCCCTGCCCGGATCATGTTCTTCACACAGCTCTGCCGCCTTAACAATATTCATCAATACATTCAACACGGGAAATTCATCAAGGGCCTTTTCCATGTCCCGGATGGCTTCTATGTTTTCTTCATAGGTGCCATGTTGGTTCATATCCTTTAAATGATCGATTTTCTTTTGCAGTCTGCCCCGTTCCCCAGCCGTCATAATGTCTGAAAACTGAAACATAATATCTTCGGCATAGAAGATCAGGGGATATCCGCAATTATCTTCTTCGGCCATACGCCTGGCTTTTTCAATTTTCATCTTTGCCAGATTATATACAGGCTCGATGACGTTACCGGTATTTTTATCAATCACCTTGTGGATATCTGCAATAATATCCGTACTGCGTGTGGTAATTTCATTTATCATATAAGTATCATAACCGGCCTCATTGGCGTCATCTATCATGGCTTCCAGGTCCATGAACAATTTTTCATCCGCCTTGCCCCTGGACAGGGTTTTGGACAGTTCAACCTCGGGCAATTCCGACAGGACTGCGGTGACCTCAACCAGGTTATTTTCATCTATAGACAATGTCACAGCAATGGAAAGGGGGATTTCAGCAGCTTCTTCGGTCTGATTTCCCCGGTAATCCATGAGGGCGTTGTTATCGATGCCCAGCCAGAAATCTCCAATGGATTCATCTTCATTGTTGACGATGTTCAGGAATTTCATGTGGACCAGCCGCTGATTCTTATCCACCAGTTTGAAAACCTGTGTCTGTTCAAAGGGCAAAGGGGTATGTTTTTCCGCAAACAGATACTTGTCCCCGTTTTCCAAAACCACGTAATAGTCGTGGGCCGCGGCGTGAACAATATCAAACACCCCGTGTTCAACGGTATATGCTTCAAGGTCAAAATCGCAGTGGCGGCACCGTGTGTCGGACTGGCCCACTATTTTACCGCAATTGAGGCATTCATAGGTATCCGAAAGCCTGTGGCTCAGTATTGCGGCCCCCTCGGCAATGGCCAGCATGGGCCGGTCATGCACCAGTATTTTTGAGGACCCGAATTCTTTTTTTACCGCCTCAATAATGCAGGGGATCTGGGAACTGCCCCCGACCATGAGCACATTGTCAATCATATCCGGTGTAAAATAAATATCTGCCAGCAGGTTCCGGGTCAGGGTCAGGGCATTGTCCACCATCGGCTGCATCAGGGTTTCAAACTGGTCTCGGGTCAGGGTGACATCCACATCCAGCAGGTCGCCGTCCGCATCCTTGAGCAGACCTAAAACTTCGATATAGGCTTCCCGGTCTTCACTGAGGCTGATCTTGGCTTTTTCAACCGCCGTTTTCAATTCTCCCCAAAAACGGGTGCGGATACCGGCATCCATTTCATCCAGCATCTCTTGAAAATTGTCAATCTCATATTCCCGGGCGGTTTCCGACAGTACATACGTTTCTATTTCCCGGTCAATATCCTCGCCGCCCAACCACATGTTGCCGCCCTTGCCCTGTTCAATAAACTGCCCGCCGCTGATGGTCAGTACGGAAAGGTCAAAGGTACCGCCGCCAAAATCAAATACAAGAATGGTTCTGGCGTCGTCCTGGCCGATTTCATCTACGCCGAAGGATATGGCCGCTGCCGTAGGTTCGGGCAGCAGCCGCTGGACCTTGATCCCGGCCAGGGCCGCAGCAGCCCTTGTGGCATGCTTCTGTTTGTCATTGAAATAGGCCGGCACTGTAATTACGGCATAGTCTACCTCATCATTCAGCCGGGCCTGGGCATCCTTTTGTATTTTTGCAAGTATTTTTGATGAAATTTCTTCCGGCGTATATTCTTTGTTGTTTAAACGGATAACTAGACTGTTTTCCGTGCCCCTTTCCTGGGTGGTGATGATATTGAACTGTCTTGGATCTTCTATGATCTTTTTAACTTCGGGATTGGTTATGCTCCTGCCCATCAGGCGTTTTATGGCTGTGACGGTGTTCTTTGGATCTTGTTTTATCCATTCCAGAGCATGTTTGCCCACGATAAATTCACTGCGGCCCACCATCCCCAGTATTTTTTTATTTTTAACACTGACACAGGACGGGGTAATGGCGTCATCCTCACTATTGTTTAATATGTCAACATGTAGCTTTTTTACTGCTGCGGCGGAGTTCGTTGTCCCCAGATCAATTCCTATTGATTTTGTCATACCTTTCCTAAATATACCCTGATATAGCCAACATCTCTGCCGGCCGGATTTTGATGCACCCTGAGAGCCTGTTTAAAAATTGATGAATCGGCTGCAATTTCATGAGACGTCGCTTCGATCCCCTAATTGTCAAACAGGCTCTCAACATAACAGCCATATAAAAATAAAATTTCAGATCGTAATTTAGCTCCTCAATTATCAAATTTTTTCCGTAGTTACAAATCTAAACTTTTAAATTTTGAAGATGCATTTATTGGCATTCCGGAAAATGATTTTTCCATCCTGGCTGCCCATACCCCGGAGATTTTTAAGGCTGCGGCAGGCTTCGGGCCTAAGATATGCCTCTGCGGCCACACTCATGCCGGCCAAGTACAGATCCCCGGAATGCGACTGTCCGACTAATTTCCCGCAGGCTGGCGATAGAAAGGTGTGGACTAACAGCGTTTCTAAGGTAAGGCCCCTTTGCTCCACAGGCATTACCCTGTATCCTCACTACTATGGGCCTCTCCGACTCCCATCCAGACAGACCATGTGGTTATTGATTCCCACATCGCCCTGGATCTACCAGTCTGAATGGGTCTCCCAGGTTCCTCGATCATTCTTTCGCTACGCGCTGTCCGCTATCACCCCGACAGGTCGAATAGGTGCATCTGCTGATTTCTTCCCTATCCGTACTGGCTTCACCATCTCCGGAAGGCTAACCACCTGTGATTTATGTAACGAGGCCGAAACCGGTTCACCCTTTCGGATTACGGCTCGCAGCTTTGCTGAACGGTCTTGCTCCCCGTGCTTTGTTACCTCCATACGACAGACCGCAACTACATGTGTTATCAGCAATTCACATGACAACCTCCTTTCAGATTGTTAGAACGACCAGGCTTATCCTGGCGCACCGAAGCGCATTAAAACGGCTTAAATCGGATAAAATAGGCGTATTTCAAATGGCAGAAGGTTGCATGTTTTCAGGGCCGATTGAAAATAAAAATCTTATTCAAATGGTAGACTCAACTGGGAATGAATTTTGGTACAAACCAGAA
>DATFIL010000338.1:0-3853 GCA_035270145.1 Desulfobacter sp.
CCGTTGCTGCGGGCCATTCGAAATTCACGGCATCTGACCATCAAAGATGTGGCAACAAAAGCCGGGGTCAGTTCAAGTCTGTTGTCCCAGATTGAACGCAACCGCATATCCCCGTCCTTGGACACGCTTCTGGAATTGCTGGAAGTTTACGGGGTCTCTCCGGAGAAGTTTTTTAAAGATTATGAAACCATGAACCGGGTGGAGATTATAAAAAAGGACCAGCGCCGGGTTTACCAGCGCAAGGGGTTTAAATATGAAACCCTGTGCGGACTCAGTCAATCCAAAGGCAACCACTCATTTACCGCTTTTTTTCTTGAGCTTGCACCGGGACAGCAGCGGGGGGATCAGGATGACGGCCATCTTGGCCGGGAACTGGGGATTGTGGTTAACGGTTTTGGCCAGTTGATTTACGGCGGGGATGTCTATGATATCAGTGACGGAGATGCCCTCTCTTTTTCGTCTCAGATACCCCATGTAATTAAAAATACGGGTGAAGATCTGTTTCAGGCCTACTGGATTGTCACGCCGGCGGACGGTGAAGATTATTTTGGTGAAGGAAATAAAATATAAATGGAGAGTGCCATGGGAAAAACAATTGCTGAAAAAATTTTTGATACCCATCTGGTAGACAAACCCTTCGGGGATGTCAGTGTGCTGCGTCTGGATCGGGTTTTCTGTCATGAAATCACCACCCCGATTGCAATCCAGGACCTGGTTGCAAGGGGAAAAGACCGGGTGTTTGATCCGGAGAAAATCAAGGCGGTGATTGACCATGTCTCACCGGCCAAAGATTCCAAAACCGCCATGCAGGGAAAAATTATGCGGGAATGGGCCATTCGCCACAACATAAAAGATTTCTTTGATATCGGCGAGAACGGGGTCTGTCATGCCCTGTTTCCTGAAAAAGGATTTGTCCGTCCCGGATTCACCATCATTATGGGTGACTCCCATACCTGTACCCACGGGGCATTTGGTGCCTTTGCCGCAGGTGTGGGTACCACCGATCTGGAGGTGGGTATTTTAAAGGGGGTGTGTACCTTTAAACAGCCGGAAACATTTAAAATTGAAATTACCGGGGCCCTTCGGCCGGGCGTATATGCCAAGGATATCATTCTTGAAGTGATTCGTCAGATTTCCGTGAACGGGGCGACCAATATGGTCATTGAGTTCACCGGACCCGTGGTGGATGCCATGGGCATGGACCAGCGCATGACCCTTGCCAATATGGCCGTGGAAGCCGGCGCAACCTCAGGGCTTTGCCTGCCGGACATGACAACGGTGGCATATCTGTGGCCTTTTATTAAAGATGAGTTCAAGACCCCCGAAGATGCCCTGGCACAATATTCCCAGTTCTGTTCCGACCCGGATGCTGTCTATGCAAAGACAAAAACCATTGATGTCAGCAATCTTGAACCCTTGGCAACTTTTGGATTTAAACCGGACAATGTTAAACCGGTGTCACAGATGACCGATACGCGCGTGGATCAGGTTTACATCGGCTCCTGTACCAATGGCCGTATCGAGGATCTTCGTGAGGCAGCCGCCGAGGTGGCAGGTAAAAAAATCAATCCCGGGGTCCGGGCTATTGTCTCTCCTGCCACGCCGGATATTTTCAGTGCGGCACTGGATGAAGGGCTGATTAAAACTTTCATGGATGCAGGCTTCTGCGTAACCAATCCCACTTGTGGCGCCTGTCTTGGGATGAGCAACGGGGTTCTGGCCGAAGGGGAGGTGGCTGCATCCACCACCAACAGGAATTTTAACGGACGAATGGGCAAAGGCGGAATGGTTCACCTCGTGAGCCCGGCTACAGCTGCGGCCACAGCACTCCATGGCGTGCTCACTCACTCTGACCGGTTTAAAAATTAGGGAGGGAACTATGAAAGAATTTGAAGGAAACATGCTCTGCCTGGACCGGGCAGATATCAATACCGACGAAATTATTCCGGCCAAATATCTGACGGAAAGTTCAAAATCCGCATTAAAACCCCATCTGCTTGAAGATTTAGTTCTAGATGGTTTTAATCCTGAAACTGATCTCAAAGATGTCCGTGTGATTGTATCCCGGGGCAATTTTGGCTGTGGCTCTTCCAGGGAGCATGCCCCCTGGGCATTGGAAGTCAACGACATCAACGTGGTGATTGCCCCGAGCTTTGCTCGGATCTTCAGGCAGAATATGTTCAATTGCGGCATGATGGCCATTGAACTGCCTGACGAAAAAGTTCAGGCGCTGTTTGAACTGGGTGCCGGCAAAAAGGCTCAGCTTTGTGTAGATCTGGAAAACGATATCCTTATTGTAACCGATGGCAGTGGTAAAGAGCTGACACTTGAATTTTCTATTTCAGAGTTTGATAAAACCCTGGTAAAAACCGGGGGGTGGGTAGAGTTTGCGGATAAAAACTATTAATTAGTGCCTGAACGAAAACCTGGTGTTTGGATGGCTTGTAAAAGGGCATATGCCCACAACGTTGTCAGGATGCAGGGTGCATAAACATTTAAATTTAAAAGCCTCACAACCTTCAGGTTGTGAGGCTTTTACGTTTTCGGTTTTACAGTATGCGTGTAAATCATGGTTGTTCTAACATCACTATGCCCCAAAAGTTCCTGAATCGTTCTGATATCATAATTAGCCTGAAGAAGATGACTGGCAAAACTGTGCCGGAACGTATGTGCGGTCGCTCTTTTGATTATCTTTGATTTGCGCACCGCTCTTTTTATTGCCTTTTGAACATGAGTTTCATGAAGATGGTAACGGCGATATTCATTAGAATCCGCCACAAAGGTCAGCTCCTTTGCAGGGAAAAACCATTGCCAGGTCAATTCTTTAGGCGCATTTTTGTATTTCCCCTCAAGCCGATTGGGCATAAAGACACCTGAGTATCCTTTCTTTAAATCACCCTCGTACACATCAATAACATGACGGATCTGCCATTCAATTTCCCCACGGGCTGCCTCTGGTATAGGAACAGTCCTGTCCTTCGTTCCTTTGCCATCATGGACAGTGATCAAGCTGTGGTCAAAATTAAAATCTTTTACCCGCAATTTCATGCATTCAGCCAATCGAAGGCCGCATCCGTATAAAAGTTTCACCACTAAATTATAAGGGTCTTGAAGGCAGTCCATTACCAGATGAACCTCTTCCCTGGAAAGTACCACAGGTATATACGGTTTTCTTTTCGCCCTGACCACTCCGTCTATTTTACCAAATTCTTGTTTCAACACATGGCGGAAAAAGAACAGCAGCGCATTAAATGCCTGGTTTTGGGAAGAAGCGGAAACCTTTTTCTTTACCGCAAGAAATGTCAGAAAAGCCTTTACATCTTCAACGGTAATGGTTTCAGGATTTTTGTCCTTAGCAAAATACCGGAGTTTTTCAACCCACAAAGAATAGGCTTTCAGCGTCTTTTTTGAATAGTGGCGAACCTGTATTTCATTTTTTAATGCTTTAACAGCACGGTCCCAGAGATCGCTGTTTTCATCTATGGTATAAGAATGCCTTTCCTCTCGAACCTGGGGCATTATTATAGGAGGGTGATGCTCAGGCATTGGTGGTTGTGCTTGTTCTTCTTTCAGCCCGGCATAGTATAACTTCACGGCCTTCCGGGCCTGATCCTGCTGAAATGAATCCTGATTTTTGGATTTCAGTTTATCAACAAATAACCGCAAGCTTTTAATGTCGGCATAGCCATGTTGATATTTTTTACAAAAATCAAGATAGTACCTGAGCCATTTCCGGTAGGCCGGATATTCTTTGGGCTGGGTTTCGCTGTTAATCAACAGCTGGTTATATTTTTCAATTAATGCCGGTGGGACTTTAAGCATGATATCAAATTCTGATAACGTTAAAAAGTTG
>DATFIL010000339.1:0-2341 GCA_035270145.1 Desulfobacter sp.
AGGGTATCATCGTTCCCGTGCTTGGGGCCGTGTTTGTGGCCTGGCTGGTGTTAAGTTTTTGATTTATATCATGGACAAGGGCCGCGCGCAGATCACGGAACATACAAACCCTGTGTAAAAATAATGTAAATCACTTAAAATCAATATCCGTTCATTCACCATGAAAGTCATGATGGGCACAAAGTTTAAGTCCCTGATATCTTCCTGAACTTCGTGTTCTTCATGATAAAAAAAGTAAGAATATACATTAAAAAACATTGCATGCGATTTCCCTGTTTTGGAAACAAAGCATCTTGACACCGGGGAAGACTTTAAGTAATTTGTGTAAAAACGTAAAACTCGATCATCGAGTAAAACAAGGAGGCCGATTCATGCAAGATTCAACTCCGTTCCAAGCCCAGGATCTTACCCCTGATATGCAGAAAACACAGCTGATCGACATGTTTACCCGTATTGTTGTCCATTACGGCCTCTGGTTTAATGAGGTCCAGCACCAGATGGGCATGGAAAAGGCGCTTACCGCTTTGGATACGGCCACACAATCTTCAATTGCCATTCTCATGAAGCACCTGTCCCGCACCCTGGAATTTGAACTGGAACAGGGCATGCCTAAGGCGTTGATGTCATTGGATGATGCCACAACCGAAAAACTGATGGCAGCCGTAGGGAAATCCTGGCTGGCCAATGACGGGGTCTGGTTTCAGGCTGTGGAGTTCGCGCACGGCATGAACGATGCAAAACGGTGCAATGACTCCTGCTGGGCCCGGTTTTCCCCCTTTGAAGCCCACCGCATAAAAAACATTCTGGGCCTGGGTAAACATCCGGGCCTTGAGGGGCTTAAAAAAGCGTTGAATTTCAGGATGTACGCATTTATCAACGAGCAGAGCATTGTGGAAGAAACTGCGGCCAGTTTTGTTTTTCAGATGAATGAATGCAGGGTCCAGCGGGCAAGGATGCGCAAGGGCCTGGATGATTATCCCTGCAAGTCCGGCGGTCTTGTTGAATACGCCCGTTTTGCCGAAGGCGTTGATGACAGAATTGAAACTGAATGTATCGGGTGTCCACCGGATCCCCATCCTGAAACCTGGTTCTGTGCATGGCGATTTACCTTGGCACAATGATATTTAAGATATTTTAGTCCTGGTGCCATAGGCGACGTTGGTTTGAAAAAAACAGTTAAATAAATCCTTATCTATAACTATATAATTTTAATAAAGAAATGTGAATTATGGGAGTCATTTCCGACAAAATTCAGGAATTAAGGCTAAAAGAGAAAAAGATCAAGGCCATGGGCGGTGAGAAAGCTCTGGTTAAACGGCGTGAAAAGGGCGTTCTTAATGCCAGGCAGCGTCTCGACCTGCTGTTTGACACCGGTACCTTCCGGGAGCTGGACATGTTCGTGGCCCACCGGTGCACCAATTTTGGCATGGAAACCAAGGAAATTCCCGCAGACGGTGTAATAACCGGCCACGGAAAGGTAGAGGGTCGTCTGGTCTTTGCCTATGCCCAGGACTTTACGGCGTCGGCCGGATCTTTAGGAGAAATGCAGGCTAAAAAAATATGTAAGGTCATGGACTTAGGGATTAAATCCGGCGCCCCTGTTATCGGCATGAACGATTCCGGCGGTGCCCGGATTCAGGAAGGCATTGACGCGTTGTCGGGTTACGGCGAAATTTTTTTTCGTAATTCCGCAGCTTCGGGTGTGATCCCGCAGATTTCGGCCATCATGGGTCCCACGGCAGGCGGGGCAGTCTATTCTCCGGCCATGACCGATTTTATTTTTATGGTCAAGAACTCCGCGTATATGTTCATCACCGGTCCCAATGTCATTAAGGCGGTCACCGGCGAGGAAATTTCCTCTGAGGCCCTTGGCGGTGCCATGACCCATAACGAAAAGTCCGGGGTGGCGCAGTTTGCCTGTGAGTCTGATGAGGACTGCATTGAACAGATCAAACAGCTTTTATCCTTTCTGCCGTCCAACAATATGGAAGATCCTCCGATCAAACCCACAGACGATTCCCCGCATCGCATGGCCCCGGCCCTTGACACCATTATTCCGGATAAATCCAACCAGGCCTATGATGTTAAACAGGTCATTGCCGCCATTGTGGACGACGGCTACTTTTTTGAACCCCACCAGTATTTTGCCAAAAACATTGTGATCTGTTTTGCGCGGCTTAATGGTCGTCCCATCGGCATTATTGCCAATCAGCCCATGGTTATGGCCGGTTGCCTGGATATTGACGCCTCAGACAAGGCCACCCGGTTTATCCGGTTCTGTGATGCCTTTAACATTCCCATGCTCACCATTGCCGATGTGCCTGGTTATCTGCCTGGTTCC
>DATFIL010000340.1:0-7619 GCA_035270145.1 Desulfobacter sp.
ATTTGATAATTATAAAAACGGAAAATTTTCTGTCAAAAAGATAATATTGATCCGGATCGCAGGGATCTATAGATATTTTATATATGTTCCCCTTTTAATATGGCAGGCGGTATTCAAAAATGATTTTTCCTGCCCTGGGCATCCCGGTTTTAATGAACCTGGCCTCATCCTGGTTGAGTGGTTCTTTTTTGTCTGCTCCGGATAGTCGAAGTTCTACGCCCTTAGGCAGATCCAGGGAAAAAAACAGGGTATCGGCCAAGGCCTTTGCCGGCACCTTGTCGATCCAGTCTAAAAAGACCACGATCTTTTTTTCCTTGGCTTGTATCCGGGACTGGGTGGCATTGAGATACTGGGTCAGGCAGGCAGATATGTCCCTGGAAAGAACCACCTGGTTCTCTCTTGCCCTTTCTTTTATAAAATTGGACCAAGCGTGGATCACATCCATGTTTCGGTCAGGATCGGGGTGGAGGATATTGGCCCAGTGCAAAGCAAGGATGGGAGAGTTGAAGCTGAACTCAGGTACTGCCGCAACCTGGTGCCACTTGGTTTGAGATATCCCCCTTTCCATGAGCAGGACCCCCTCTTCCCAGCCAAGTCCTTTGAACTGGGGGGCTTTGCTGCAGTCTGCCCGGGAAAAGACCAACGGGATGTACTGGATACCAAAGGACCGGGCAATGGCCTGGAAGCCGTTTCCCCCTTTGCCAAAGCCGTGGTGCAGGGCTGGAGGAATAAAAATCCGGGGCGCTTGGGCCAGGCCAAATGTCTCCATGAGCCTGAAAAAATATTCCAGATGTTTTTTGACCAGGTCCTGGGGACGCATTCTACCCTCAGAATCATGGAATTCACTGCGAAACATCCGGCCCTGGTCCCAGAATTCATGACCCACCCCATGGACGGCTAACTCGATGTATTGACTGCCTTTTTGGATAATTTGAGCCGCCTCTTCCTTGGTTTTCTGGTCTGTAAACGGGGATCTCCACTGCTCTGCCATCCAGGTGGCAGAGGGCAGGCCCCTGAGCAGACGGGTTTGGTCCCACTCGCAAAGTACAAATCCGGCCGGGATCTTCATGTTCAGGGCCCGGCCCAGAACGATCAGGGCCGTGTAGTCCTCTGGGCAGTGGGCCCTTGGCATCCCGGTGCGGAAGGGCCGGCCCACTGCTGAACCGTCCTGTCCCAGCCACCAGCCCGCATCATCTATGGTGACCAAAAGGGGCATGGGAATGGAAAGGGTCATTATTCTCTCTTCTTTGATTATAATGAAATGTGTTTTCTGACCAGGGGACCTGCCAGGTTAGCACCCCACAGGGGCAGCTTTTGCCAGGGACTGATGGATAAGGTTTCTTCGGGCGCCCTGTAGCGCTCCCCTGCCCAGGTATACCAGGAAAGCGGGGTCTGTTTTGGTCCCCACTGCTGTTTGAACCGAAAGGTGGAGGCGCCTTTGGAGGACCTGCCCATGTCAAAAATGTCAAGGTTCAGGCAGCAGGCCAGCCGGATCATCTGCCAGTACAGCAGCATATTGGTGTTCAGGGACCTGAACTCCCTGAGGGATGAGGCCCAGGGATTGACCAGCCTGTTTTTAAACCGGAAAACGAAACCGGCGGCAGCCGGCATCCCCCTGTGGTAGACCACGCAGATGAATGCCTGGCCCGGGAAGACCGAAAAGATGGTTTTAAAAAAGGAAAGGGCATGGACAGGGGAGCCCAGGTCCCTCATGTTTTGGGCAAATACCTTATAAAATGCCGGCAGAAGCCCGGGACCGCCAATATCCCAGGTCAGTCCGTTTTTTATCCCTTTATTGATCTGGCTTCTGAGTTTGGCGGGAAAGGTCGCCATTATCCGTCGGGGACCCGGTGCCAGGGCAATGGTCAGCCCGGTTTTTTCTGTGAAAATTTGCGGATGACGGCCTTGGAGGATCAGTCCGGATGCGTCAAAATTTGTATCCTGCCGGATGCTTAATCCTGCTTTGTTTTTGCAGCCAAGCTTTTTCCAGGCCTTTTCCAGGAGAAATTGCCCGGCCTTTTGGTTTTTTGCCAGAACGCCGGCATGGTCGAAAAACGGGATGGAGATCCATTCAGGCGGATAAAATGGCCGGCTGAAGCGGAACAGGGGAATCAGGGCCACTATTCTGCCCCCTTCCACGGCAGCCAGGTAAACCGGCTTGTGTCGGTATACGGACGTGATCACCCTGCGCCAGCCAAAAAGGTGGGTAAAGGAGGCGTCGGGGTGCTGCATCACAAACCGGTCCCATTCAAAGGAATGGTCTATTATTTTTAACTGCATGGCTTGGGGCTTTCTCCAAGGAGGATTTCCATCTTTAGACACCCTACCCTCAGACCATCATCCGGTTGATGACAATCCTATGGGCCTTTCCGAACTCCATAATCTCCTCAGGTTTAAATTCCCCGGCAGTGTATGTTTTTAGGAACGCCGGGACCGACAGCATATACAGAATGTAGGAAAAATGGCCGGAATAGCCGGTGTTATCCAGCTTTTGAAGCGCTGCTATGGCCTGATCCGCCCGTTCCATTACCTGGCGGCTCACCGCCGGCGGTGCATCCCGGCCACAGACATGGGCGGAGTAAATCCTGCGGCAGGAAAAGGGCCGCTCCTCATAGATCATGCAGGCGTTATTTTTCATAAGAAACGGACAGGGAACCGCTTTGTCTGCTTCCCGTTGCTTTATTTCGCTTCTAAATGCCTTGGTCAGGGTTTTCTGTCTACTTTTCGGCATTTTTTCCATGGCCTTTCGAATAACCATCCCCTCCAGGGTGGTAATATCAATACTGCCGGCTTCCCTGCAGCAGAAACTGCAGCCCCGGGCGCAGGCACTGCCCTTTACCAGGTCACGGGTATCAGCCTCAAAGGCTGCGTAAATATTTTTTAACTGAGCTGCTTTCTCTTTCATATTGCCCCGATTCTTTAATTTATTCCAAAATATAGTTCTAACAATTCTCGTCTATATATAAACGATGTTTTTGCAAAAGGTAAATTTAAAGTATCGTTTATTTCTGGAGAACGCATTGAACTGGAAAAATATTAAGATCGCAAAAAAAATCGGCATCGGTATCGGCACCGTTGTTTTTCTGTTAGGCATAATGAGCATCATCAGTTATTTTGGCGTGGAAGGGATTGTCGTTGACGCCCGGGAGGTTATTTCCGGCAACAAGCTGTACGGTACCCTTGCGCAAAAAGAGGTGGAACATCTCAACTGGGTTGCTGATGTCAGCCGTTTTTTTACCGATGAAAGCCTCACAACCCTGGATGTGAAAACCGATGACCAAACATGCGGCCTTGGCAAGTGGTTTTACAGCGACGACCGAAAAAAAGCCCAGGCCTTGATTCCTGGACTGGCACCGTTATTCAAGGCCATTGAAGCGCCTCACAGGGAACTGCACGAATCCGTCAGTGCCATAAAAAATACATTAAAAAAAGATCACGGCGATCTGGCCCAGGTTTTATCAAACCATCTGGCAGGCATTATTAACTGGGTGGTGGAACTCAACAAGGCCGTGGCCGAGGAAGCCGGCGGGATGTACACCTATCAGAACCTGCTGAAGGCCGCATCCGGAAAAGCCATTGATCTGATCCAATCCATACGCAGGATTGATATGCCTGAGCTGAATCAGAAGCAAGAGGTCTTAAATAGCCTAAAAAATATGCGATTCGGCAGCCTGCAAGAAGATTATTTTTTTGTGCTGGACACCAACGGTGTTGTTGTCATGCATCCTTTAAAACCGTCTTTGGCGGGTAAAACTCTTATCAATACGGAAGATAAAAAGGGCCTGAAGCCCTTTGATGCCATACTCCAGACACCATTTAATGACGGTGAAGGTTTTGTGAGCTTTGACCAAAGCCTTTTTGACGGTCTCAATCCGGCGCCCATGCTGGTCTTTGCCACAAAGTATTCGTATTGGGATTGGGTGATCTGTGCCTGCCTTCATGTGGATGCCGGCAATCAAAAACTTATGGACCGGGTAGAAGATGTTTCACAGGGAAACCCATTTAAGCTGAATATACAGCTTAATGCTGCCCAGAGCAATTTCGGCAAGTTTTTATCTGCACCTGAAACCAGCGTGATTATGTCTTCGTTTCCGGAACTTGAGTCTATTTTGATACAACTGGCTGAAGCCCACAAAAGACTGCTCCGGAATGCCTGGGAAATTGAAACGGCCATTAACGATATGGATATGTCCTGGGCCATGAATATACTGGTAAATAAAATCCAGTCATCTCTGGCTGAGGTAGACAAGTTGTTCCACCAGGCAATCAATGCCGAGACCCAATTGACCCAGAGCAGAGTTAAGGCCCAGAAAATATTCACCACCCGCACCATACCCGCTGTAGGGCAGATAAAAAGCATTATGGCTGATATACAAAAAGAGATCAGACAGGCTGTCCTGACAGATGAACAGATGCTAAGTCATGCCGGGGCGGTTCGAAACCGTGTGCTCTTTATGGGGATTGCAGCCATCCTTATAGGTATTGGACTGACATTTATTATCTCCAGAAGTATCAGCCGCCCTGTTATCCAGGGGGCTGCCTTTGCCGGAACCATTGCCGGTAAAGATTTAACCAGACGGCTTGATATCAATCAGACCGATGAGGTTGGTCTTCTGGCATCGGCACTGAACAACATGTCTGAAAATTTACAACGGATGTTTTCAGATATCGTGGCCGGGGTTGACACATTGACATCGTCTTCCACCCAATTGTCAAATGTTTCCCGGCAAATTGAGGACAACGCCGGCCAAACTTCGCTGAAAACAAGTCATGTCTCCACATCTGCCGAAACAATGAGTGTCAGCATGAACGGTGTTGCCGCAGCCACGGAGCAGGCGACCATGAACCTGCAAATGATTGTCACAGCCATTGAACAGATGGCCGCCACCACCCAGGAGGTTTCGCATAATACGGAAAAAGGCAGTGAAACCACGTCCCAAGCCGTTGCTACAGCCAAAGAGGTGTCCGTCAAAGTCAAGGCACTTGATCAGGCCGCAGAAGAGATTAATAAAGTCACAGAGACCA
This sequence comes from Desulfobacter sp., assembly GCA_035270145.1. Lineage (GTDB taxonomy): Bacteria > Desulfobacterota > Desulfobacteria > Desulfobacterales > Desulfobacteraceae > Desulfobacter. The sequence continues at coordinate 5,026 of DATFIL010000340.1, forward strand.
TTGCAGAAATTTCAGAGCAGACAAACCTGCTTGCCTTAAATGCCACCATTGAAGCTGCCCGGGCGGGCCAGGCAGGCAAGGGATTTGCCGTGGTTGCCGGTGAAATAAAAGCCCTTGCCCGGCAGACAGCCCATGCCACCCAGGACATCAGTGGCAAAATCAGCGCCATTCAGACCACTGCAACAGAATCAGTGGGGGCCATTAATACCATTGTGGATGTTATCAATGAGATCAACCAAATTGTCGCCACGGTTGCCTCGGCCATTGAAGAGCAGACCGCCACAACCCGGGAGATATCCAATAACGTCAGCGAAGCGGCCACCGGACTTGATGAGGTCAACAGTAACATTAAGCAGGCATCAATTGTCTCAAAGGAAGTCACAAAGGATATTAAAGATGTGAGTCAGGCCACGGAATCCGTGGAATCGGGTAGCCATGAGATACGGACCAGTGCTGAAGCGTTGTCCAGACTTGCCGAAGAACTTCATGAAATGATGGATCAGTTTACCATTTGATCCGGACCCCGCAAAATAAGCGGATTGGTGCGAATGTTAATGCTCATCTTTCAGGGCTGAACCACGGCGAAAACCAGGTCCTCCATGGCTGTTTTAGGTCTTTTTTTAAAATATTGTATCACCAATTCATCAGATAGCTCTATGGATTCATCCTCAGCTCTATTGCCTATTAAATTGATAATTTCAGCCGCGATCCGATTATCGAAAGGTACGTTATAAAAATCAAAGATTGATTGACATAAATTTTCTTTGCCGTCAAAGGACCAGACGGCATTAAAAATTTCGTAATTATGCATTTTTAAACCGCTGTGTTTGACCGCGGCCTGGGCATTTATCAGCTCCTGATTTTCGCTGTTCACCAACGAAAATGCGCGTTGAACTTCTCCTTCAATGGTCGGCTCAATAATTAATATTTCACCTTGCTCCGTCAGCACCCTGACAGCCTCCGCAATTGCAGCGTCACTGTCCTGATGATGAAGGGATAGTGTAAAAATAACAAGATCAAAAGAAGCGTTTGCGAAGGCGAGTTTTTCACCGGAACCGATTTGGAAGGTCACACCCGATATATTATCTTTGGCTTCTTTGACTTTTCTAAAATCAGGCTCAATGGCGATTAGTTTTTTAGGTTTGTCAGCTAAAAAAGATGTTATTCTACCGTTCCCACAACCTATTTCGAGTACTTTTTTATCGCTAAGGTTCGTGATGCATTGCAGAATTTTTTCTGCAATGATTTTGTCACTGTTATCTTTCATTTTTATTAATAATCATTAAATCTGAGAATGTGGCAAATTTGACTGGATGGGCGTGAGAGCGGCTTTTTCATCATTATAGTAAAGTGCATCAACCAACGGTTTAATTGCATTGTCAAGCGCCGCTATCTGTTGAGGCGATAATTTGCTTAAGGCGCTGCTCAGCCGTCCTTCGGGTGATGGGGCTTTAGATAATAAAACCTTGCCTTCTTCAGTTATATATAACCTGACAGCCCTTTGATCGGATTTACTTCTATGTCGTTTTAAAAGATGCTTGTCTTCCAGTTTGCCGAGCATGTTTGAACAGGTAGATCTGTGTATGGATAAAAGCGAAGCAAGCTCAGATACCTTAATGCCGGGAGCATTATGAACCTCATACAACATCCATAATCGCACGCTTGACAATCCACAGGCGGATTCAATTTTTTTTGAATGGGCTTGGATAGCCTTAAAAACAACTCTCAATTTTTGAGTTATGCTGTTTTCTTTTTCCAAACCAAGCACCTTAATAATGTTAAAATGAAAAATTAAATCCCTTATATAAGCGCTTTTTATCGCTTAACTTCCTTGTTGACACTATTATACAAAAAAGTATAAAATAATATCATAGAAAACTATATTCTACAATACTAAAAATAAAACCAAGGAGACAAAATGAGCAGATCAAAAGAGAGTGAGGCTCTAAAGGGTCTGGTCGAAGACAGCTTGAAAGGCCACGATGGTGCAAAAAAATGGATAGGTAAACTGCAGCCCAAAGCTGTTTTCCACAGTGCTAAACCCTTTAGAGGAAAGTTGGTATATTATCCGGATGCAACAGCTTAGAACTTTTCCATATATTCCCTTAAAAGTGCCGCGGCATAAGATCCTTAAACGGCTGGGCTATCAACGCCGCCAAAATGTGATATCACAGCGGATGATGTCCGAGGTGGACAGCTGGATCACCTATGCGGCAGACCATATCCATCTCAAAGCCACGGCCCGCATCGGGGATATACACATTGACCATGGGAAGGGAACCGTTGCGTTAAAGCAATCTGATACGGTGTTTGAAAGCGCCAGGTTTAGCCGGTTTCTCGGAAAAGCCGACCAATTGCTTATTATGGGCATTACCGGCGGTCAGACTATTGCCGATAAGATTAAACAGCTCCAGAAAGACAAAAGGATGACCGGGGCTGTAATTGTGGATGCTGCGGCATCTGAAATTGTAGATGAAGGATTTGACTGGCTGATGGCATTGTTCAACAAAGAGCTGGTCAGGGAACGAAAAGTATTAAAATTAAAGCGATTTTCTGCCGGTTATGGGGATTTTGACATCCGGTTTCAGGCAGAT